>CAWVZQ010000046.1:0-13082 GCA_963934405.1 uncultured Opitutales bacterium
TTATCTGTTCCGCGTTGACCCAAGAGGGCAAGCATTCAATCATGTAAGTTTTTCTAGCCTCACCCTCCCAAGGGGGAAAATCCCACTGTAAGTTAATACCACTCTTTTTTGTAGCTAATTTTCATCGAACATGCCCGACATCATCGATTTGGAATCAACTCTCCGAGAGAAAAGAAAAGAGGTTTTGGAGGAAGAATTCGCTCTCAAAATTGAAAATCTCTCGAAAACTTACACAAAAACTATGTCTGGATCCGATGCCAGAAAAAATTGGAAAATACTCTTAGATCACCTTCTTCCACAAAGCCAAAGCAAAAAAGGTGTTTTTGTAGAAGAATTTCAAGCACTAAGAAATATTTCGTTCAATCTCCCAAAAGGAGAATCCTTAGGCATCATCGGCCTTAATGGTTCGGGGAAAAGCACTCTACTTCAAATCGTTGCAGGAACGCTTGAATCAACAAAGGGAACATCAAAAGCCAAAGGCCGAGTAGCGGCTTTGTTAGAATTAGGATCAGGCTTCAACCCAGAATTCACAGGTAAGGAAAATATATACCTCAACGCAACAATTCTAGGATTATCCCAAGCTGAAATTGATGAGAAATACCAAGATATAGTTACTTTTGCTGATATCGGACCGTTCATCAACGAACCAGTTCGCACCTATTCAAGCGGTATGAGCTTACGCCTCGCCTTCGGAGTAATGGCAAATGTCAATCCAGACATTCTGATTATAGACGAAGCACTAGCTGTTGGCGACGCCGTATTCATACAGAAGTGCATGCGCTTCCTGAGAGATTTTAAGACAAGGGGTAACCTAATATTGGTCACCCACGACATTGCTGCTGTTCAAAGTCTATGTGATCGCTGCCTCTGGTTATCGGAAGGGAAATTGCAGAGTGATGGCACGCCCAAACAAGTGACCGAACTTTATTTAGCACACATCTTTGAACAAACTGGCGCTCAGCAGAAATCAGATGCAAAACAATCGGAATCGTCTGCCTCTCCCTACTGTGAGGCAAAGGAGGAGGAGGAGGAGCGGAAGCATGATTATTCAAGAAACGCCTTCTCTTTCAATCCAAACGCTACAAGTTTGGGCGACGGGGGTGCGGTTGTGGAGCAAGTCGAGTTCACCGAACGCAAGAGTAACAAACAAATAAATAGCGTTTCAGGCGGTGAAGAAGTTTCTTTAATCATTCGGGCACGGGTAGTTCGATCGATAGTTCATCCTGTAATGGGCTTCATATTTCGCAATCGGCTCGGACAAGACCTCTTCTCCGAAAACACTTACGGTACTCGGGGAAATGCCCCTGAACCAGTAACCAAAGGAGATAAGCTGACCGCGACCTTCTGGTTTTGCATGCCTCTTCTAGCAAGTGGAGATTACAGTTTAACTGTCGCAGTTGCAGAAGCCAACGACAAGCAGTTCGATATTCATCATTGGATTCACGATGCAATTTTCATAAAGTCGACATCAAGTAGCTGGTCCACAGGTTTGGTCGGAATTCCGATGAATAAAGTAGAGCTGAAAAAGCAATGAACCATGCTTCCCTATATTCGCTTGATGAAAAATTATCATCAATTCTGCAAAGAATGCAGGATAGACTTATGTCCAAGTCCACTTACTGGGGCATACCCACTTTGAAAAACCCGGTTGATTTTTGGGTATATCAAGAAATCATTTATTCGATAAAACCTGACTATATAATAGAAATCGGCAACTACATGGGGGGCAGCACCTTGGCATTCGCTCATATGCTTGAAAATTTAAATAATGGAAGAGTTATTGGCTTAGATGTTGACCACTCAAAAATATCAAACCTAGTAAGCAAGCACCCGCGAATCGAATTAATAGAAGAAGATGCAAAAAATTCAGTGGGACGCGTGAAAGATCTCATACCGGAAAATTCAAATGTGCTGGTCATAGAAGATAGTTCCCATGACTTTGATCACACCCTTGAAATAATAAGGCTTTACTCCCCTCTCGTCTCAGTAGGAAGCTATTTGATAGTTGAGGACGGCATTTGCAGACATGGACTTGACGTAGGTCCCGAACCTGGCCCTTACGAAGCAACGGTCGAATTTCTTAAAGAATGCCAAGAATTTGAAATTGATAGCTCACGGGAAGACTTCGTTATAACTTGGAATCCATGCGGATATCTTAAAAGGATTCGATAAAGTAATGCATCTAAGCTCAATGGAAAAAATGGCTGCTTTTGTGGCCACTCATCTGCATGAAACCTTTGATCATAGAAAATCCGTCCTCGATTTTGGCAGCCAAAACATAAATGGAAGCTACCGCTCTCTTTTTCCTGAAGAAAAATGGATTTATACAGGGCTTGATCAAGAAATCGGGGACAATGTCGATTTATTAGTAGCAGACCCTCATTCTTGGAAAGAAGTTGAGGATTCTTCCTACGATGTTTTAATATCAGGCCAAGCTCTAGAACATGTAGAGTTCCCATGGTTAGTATTTGAAGAGATCTACAGAGTACTTAAACCTATGGGGTTATGCTGCATAATCGCACCTTCTTCTGGGCCCGAACACAGATATCCGATTGATTGCTGGCGATTTTATCCTGATGGAATGCGCTCATTTTGCAAGCATGCGGGATTGAACTGCTTGGAGGTTGCAACCGAATGGGAACCGAAAGGCTATGGGGATGGGAGTGAAATGTGGAAAGACACCATGCTGATTGCTCGTAAGCAAATTTAACAGGAATGGAATCACTTTCCATCCTAAGAAGATTCAGACCGAAATATATTTCGGCAGTAGATAGTTGGCACACCCACCTTCCATTTGCTTATAGCCTAATGAAGGCAATGCAGCCAAAAATATTTGTCGAATTAGGGACGCATTACGGCGACTCCTATTTTACTTTTTGCCAAGCAAGAAAAGATGCCTCTCTCGACACTAAATGCTTTGCAGTAGATCATTGGGAAGGCGATTCGCATACCAATAAATATGGAGAAGAGGTTTTTCAAGAAGTAACAAATTATAATTCGGAGAACTATTCAGACTTCTCGAAATTAATCCGCTCTAAGTTTTCTGACGCACTAGGTCTTTTTGAGAATGGATCCATTGAATTGCTTCATCTTGATGGCTTTCACACTTTTGAGGCAGTTAACGAAGACTTTATTACATGGCTGCCAAAAGTCAGGCGAAATGGGATTATTCTGATCCATGATATTTGCGTGCGCGATAGAGGGTTTGGAGTTTGGAAATTATGGGAGAGAATAAAGAATGAATTTCCAAGTTTCTCATTTGAATTCGGCTTTGGACTAGGAGTAATCCAAAAAAGAGATGAAGGCAGTTCAACGCCGAAAATTCAAGGAATCGATCTATCTCGAGAGGAAAATGTAAAAGACCTGTTCTATCTGGCAGGTGAAAAAGTTTTTCTACAAAATAAAAACCACAGGCAGCAGTTAAACTTGGATAGACTGGAAAAGAAAATTCAAGTCTTGAACGAAAAAATTTCCGCTCAACTGCAACAGAGCAAAAATAATCTAAACTCGGTTCGAAAGAAATTGGATGCAGCAAACGAAAGAATAGAATCTCTTGGTGAAGAATTATCAAGAAGAAGTGACGGCATTTACTCTCAAGTGATTAAGAAAAGTTTCGATGCCTTGTGGAGTTGCTTGAATCTTAGAAAAAAGCTCAATCCAATTGTGAAATGGGGATCACCGCGTTTGCAACTTTCATTCGCTTGGGGGCAAATCATATTCAGCGGAAAGATTCGCCTTAGCGGGGAAAGATTGGTCAAAGGAATATTTCTACAAATTGGCAAAAGAACCGTCGCTTGCGATTGGAATGTAATTTCATCCCGAAGTAATCAAGAAATCAATTTCACTTGTTTGTTGCGGATGGGCAATGGTCTCAAAAAGTGCAACCTGTTCCTTGTTCTGGATGACGATTCTTCGATAAAAGTAGGGGCACGACTACTTTTTTCAGTTAAATCGAAATCTTTTATTAACATTGCCAAAAACGTAATTGCTCAAACCGAACAAAAAGAACCATATGAAAGTTGGCTAAAATGCAATTCCACCTCCATTCGAAATCGTAGGTCTTGTGAATCATATGATGCAACTCTTACCAATAGACCTCTGTTCTCGTTTGTCATGCCGGTATATGAACCACCGATTAATTTTCTTAAAGAAGCAATCGCCAGCATCCTCGAGCAGACCTACACGCACTGGGAACTATGCATAACAAATGACGCCTGCGAAAATGATGAAGTAAATCAATATCTTGAAGAAATCCATCAAGCAAATCCTCGGATAAAACTTCACAGTAGACATGAAAATGGAGGGATTGCAAAGGCAACTAATGATGCAATAGCTTTAACCAAAGGGGAATTTCTTGTATTTATTGACCATGATGACCTCATCGAACCAACGGCTTTATCTGAATTTGCATGTTATATCGATAAGCATCCAAAGACTGACTTCCTCTACTCCGACGATGACAAGGTCGACATTCATGGGTTTCGTTATTCTCCTCAATTCAAACCGGATTGGTCACCCGAATTGCTTTCGGCGTACTGTTATGTAAGTCATGTAAAAGTCGTTAGAGCTTCAACAAGTGCAAAAGTAGGTCATGTAAGAGAAGGTTTCGATGGGGCCCAAGACTACGACTATGTTCTTAGGTTATCGGAGGTTTGTAGAGAAATCGGTCACCTTCCAAAAGTACTTTACCATTGGAGAGCCTTGCCAGGTTCCACTGCTGTAAGTGGAGCAGCTAAGCCCGAATCATTTGAGGCAGGTCTTAGAGCTGTTCGTGAAAGCTATGCACGGCGAGGTCTAACTGCCACAATCGAACAACCTGCATGGGCAAAAAAAGAGGCACTAGGAATTTATATTCCAAAATTCCCCGATTCAGGACCAGCAGTTACAATTCTAATACCAACCAGAAACAATTTTCTGCTTTTATCTAAGTGCTTGGAATCGATTGAAAGTACATCATATCAAAACTACAGCATAACAATTTTAGACAACGAGAGTAACGACCCTGATACCCTTGATTTGCTAGGCCAGACTTCGCACAAGACACTACGTTTAGGAAGTCCATCAGGGAAATTCAATTTTTCATACTTGGTTAATAAAGGAGTAGAGCAATCAAACACCCCATATGTTTTGCTTCTTAACGATGACACCGAAGTGTTAAACCCACATTGGCTAAGCCAAATGGTTGGATTTCTGGGCATTGAAGGGGTCGGCGCTGTAGGCGCAAAACTGCTTTTCCCTAATAAGTCCATTCAGCATGCAGGTATCGTTCATGGTCTAGGTGGAGGTTATGCCGGACCAGCTTTTCGAAATGAATCCAGTTCCAGTCCGGGTTACTTGAACTACATACGCACTCCTCGCAATTATTCTGCCGTCACAGCAGCCTGTCTTTTGACTAAAAAAGATCTCTATGTGGCACTGGGGGGATTCGATGAAAATAACTTTGCAGTAGCTTACAATGACGTTGATTTCTGTTATCGGCTGACCGCGAGCGGAGAACGTTGTGTATATTGCCCTGACGCAATGTTAGTTCACCGAGAAGGCTCTTCAAGAGGTTTTACAGATAACATCGCAGAACTGGCTTCATTTAAGAAGAAATACAGGCACTTTAAGGATCCTTTCTACAATCCAAACCTTTCATTGGAAAATGAAAGATTCGAGATTGCAGCACGCCGGCTCCCCCCCCCGTCCAATCAAACTCTTCGGGTATTAGCGATAACCCACAACCTGAATCTCGAGGGTGCTCCGATTAGCATGTTTGAAATGATCTGTAGCGTGGCAACAAACCCACAAATCAAGCCAACAATAATCTCACTGGCGGAGGGCCCTCTTCGAAAAGAATATGAGAAATTAGGAATAACCGTTAAATCGATTCCCTTTCCGAGTAAAAATATATCTCACAGAGATTATCAACTTTATTTAAGTGCCTGGGCGAAAAAAGTGAGAATTCATGAATATGACATACTCTATGCAAATACTCTGGACACATATTTCGCAATAGATTCAGCTCACGATTCAAGCATCCCGTCGGTATGGAATATTCGCGAAAGCCTACCCATCAATCGAATATTTGAAACATTACCACCGTCAGTGGCACAAAAAGCATATGACTGTTTTAGATATCCATACCGAGTAGCATTCGTTGCGGAAGCTACCGCAAAAATTTATCAGCATCTCAATACGAATAGAAATTTCACTGTCATCCACAACGCAATCAATTCTTCTCGAATCGAAGAAGAATCAAAAAACGAGGAAACGGCGTCTATCAGTTTCCCCTCAAATGAGAAATTAATTCTCTGCGTAGGGACAATTTGTGCGAGAAAAGGCCAATTGGACCTCGTCAAGGCATTCGAGCAAATGCCACAGGATGTTATTGATTCAGTTACATTAGTTCTTATCGGTTCCAGTCCCGGCAATTATGCTAGAGCCCTAACCGAAAGAATCAATGCAAACCCAGCTCTTAAGAAGAAAGTTCTTTTGATTGGAAGTAAGTCTGACATCAGACCATGGTACAAGGCTGCAGATTTATATGTTTGTGCATCATCGGGAGAAAGTTATCCGAGGGTAATATTGGAGGCGATGCACTACTCGCTACCCATTCTAACCACTCCAGTTTTTGGTATACCTGAGCAGGTAGTTGAAAATATCAATGCGATATTCTTTCAGCCAGGTGATATTTTGGGACTAAGGAACAAACTGATGAATATTCTACATGATAAAGAACTTAGGGACTCAATGGCTGGTGCTTCACCGAAAGTCCTCCTAACTAGGAATTCCTTCGATATGATGGTCCAAGGATATGAAAACGCATTTCAGGAAGCAGCGGCTACTGGTTAAATTAATCATGAGGTAAGCTATGTGTGGGATCGCAGGAATCTTCGATAACCGAGGCATAATCAATTGCAACTCAGCACTCGATCGAGCTCTTGAAATGATGAAGTTCAGGGGGCCTGACGATCGCGGGGTTCACCGAGAAAAGAAGTGGGCTATTGGTATGCAACGCCTTTCCATCGTCGACAAGGAAAAAGGGAAACAGCCTCAGGCTAACGATAGTGGAGATATTTTGATTGTACACAACGGCGAGATTTACAATCACGAAAAAATTAAAGCAGAACTTCAACAAAATGCACACCGATTTAAAACAAGCTCAGATACCGAGGTGATCGTTCATGGATATGAGCGATGGGGAATCGAAGGGGTGCTCAATCGAATCGAAGGCATGTATGCTTTTGCTATTATAGACAAGAAAAAGGGGCTTCTACATTTAGCGAGAGACCGTTTCGGTGAAAAACCACTTTATTTTTACGCTAAGCAAGAAAAGTTCGCATTCTCGTCAGACCTCAAGGCATTGGTAAACGCACTCGACCTAAATGCTGAATTAGATCCTTTAAGCTTAAGGCGATACTTAGCTCTTCATTATATCCCTGGCAATCGTTCGATTATTGAAGGAATCTCCCGCGTACTACCCGGTGAACGGGTCGAGATAGATTTAGGCAGCCTTTCATACAAAAGGAATGCATATTATAAGCCATCTGCATGCCTAGGCAATACTTTCGATCCCTCGAAATTGGAAGAACTATTGGAAAACGCAGTCGATAGTAGGATGATGGGCGAAGTCCCCGTCGGAGTCTTTCTTTCTGGTGGTCTTGACAGTTCGATCGTAACAGCACTTGCAGCGAAAAGGGCTCCGAAACTTGAAACTTTTTCCATTGGATTCGATTCAAGAGAGCACGACGAAAGCACACACGCACAAGAAGTAGCTAAGGCTATAGGAGTATCGAACCGACAGGTCACTTTCACGGAACGAGACTTTCGTGAACTACTTCCCATTGTCGCCACTCAGCTCGATGAACCCCTAGGAGATCCGGCAACCCTGCCTACCTCTCGGTTGTGCAAAGTAGCAAAGGAGCATGTAAAAGTAATCCTGTCAGGAGAAGGGGCGGACGAATTGTTTGGAGGATACCAATACTACCATCCCTACGGTAGCAGGAGAAGCTGGCTTAGACGACTCCTCGACACCAAAACTACCTCACCGAACTCTAGATTGCTTGACCCACAAACTCTCAGAACTCCATCTGGATTTCCTCTTGTATGCGGAAAAGCTGAATGGGAAAGCCTTGCGACTCTTGTGCCAGCAGAAGATTCAGACGCATGGGAACAAGATTATCTCGCTACCGTAAACGCCTTTCAGGAGCCATTAAGCCAAGCCACAATGGGAGACTTTCTAACTTGGTTACCCGACAACCTTCTGGTGAAACTTGATCGAATGACTATGTCTCACAGTCTTGAAGGAAGAAGCCCATTTCTAATGCATTCTTTGGTTGAATACGCAATCTCGCTTCCAGCTAAATACAAAATCAAAGGAGAAAAAGTAAAATGGGCATTGAGAACCGTTGCGAATCGACACTTGCCCGATCGAGCCTCCCAAAGAGAAAAACAAGGTTTTGTCTTGCCTATGGCTAATTGGCTACGGCGCTATGTAGAAAGCCATGGCGGTGTATATGAATTTGTAAGGCAAAGGAACTGTAAAAGTATGGATGAACAACACTTGATAGAATTCCTTTCCCCCAGACTTAAAGAACCCCTCGGTCACGAACGAATTCTCTATTCTCTAATTCATTTAATTGAATGGTTACACCACTTGAAAAACTAAATACTTTCTGCCCCAAAAAAGCCTATCTCCCACAATTCCAACTAATGCAATCATAACAGCGAACTCTAATAGCCACTAGCGGACGGTAGCAACCAAAAGGTCTTGATAGCTATGCCCAAAAGACCGACCACTCCAATAACCCGGGAAACAGCCTTTCACTTCATAGCCTGATTGATTCAACCACTCTAGAAAGAGATTCTCCTCGAACGCCACGGCATCCTCGGGGCACTCGGGATTAACGGTAAAACCCTCATCCCAGCGATGAACGAAGCACTGATTACTTTTACTTTGCTCACAAAACTTCGTGGAAACTTCGTCGATGATAAAGGCAGACATCAAACATGTACCCCCAGATCGCAATACCCGTCGAATCTCATTTAAAATAAGTCCTTATCTCAATAGCAGACATATGGGTAAAGACAGAAGCCAAGAAGACCAAATCAAAGGAGTTTTCCTCGTAGGGAAACTGAAAATCCAGAGGATCCACAACACCCTTTGGATTATATAGATCATGCTGAAGATCGATTCGCTTGAAAGCAAAGTTCGGGTGAAGTCCGCCAATTTCACGATTAGCCCAGTCTATGGATTTTTCGCAGACGTCAAAACCTTCGTAGGTTGCATCGGGATCAAGATAGTGAGACAAGGCATATGCCACTCGCCCTACACCGCACCCGACATCCAGAACTCGAGAAAGAGAAAGGAGATTCGCCTTGTGAATCAAATGTCCAAGAAATTCAAATCCTACGCGTAAAAAACCCTCACGACCGCCTCCTCCCACTTTTTCAATCAAGGAATCATTAGGAATTGGTAAGCGAGGATGGCGAACCCATTCCATAGGTTCGCCATCCTCGCCATTTATCGATGGAATTAGCTGAAACCTATCACCTTTGAGTTGTCTCGAGAAATTTCGAGGCAATGCCAACTCAAACCCCGAGTTCCGCATAATGCTCTACTCTGGAAAATATCGGCAGAGTTCTCCTCTCACGGGCAATCCGAATCTACAATTCAAAGGAATCTGAATATTCTCATTCGGAAGAAAAGCGTAAAGATTATCAACTTGAGAACCGTCTGGGCAACATGCCCAACCACTTAGAACCGAAGCTTCACCATCTTTATGCTCGGAACAAATTTGCCCGAAAACTTTCAAACATCAAAAACATGCAAATCCCCTACTGGAATCAGTGTATTGCGAAAATCTGAAACTACTCGGTTATATCGTCGATTCCTATCCAACCGTTTCCAGTTGCCCCATCCACGGACTCAAACTGAATAGTATAATAACCAGGAGCGAGATCAAGAATCATGCCGGGATCTTTGGAGTCCAAGTCCATGCTCAGCAGGGATTTTGCCTTGGCAGCTATTTCAGATGCGTTGGACTGTGAAGTGTAATTATCGTTTAATTGGACAAGCTGACTTGCAGTCTTTTCATCATTGGTGTACTTGAACAACTGCAGTTGTGGATCTGTCATCACGTTGGTAACCCCGAAAAGACCCAAACTGGGACCACGACCTCGAACAAAAATTTTTCTCGTCTGACTGGAATTGCCCACGATTTCAAACCCAGCATACATAGCTCCATCGCCAGGTTTGACGATTCCACGGGTGGCAACGCTGGTAAATGAGGCAGAGCCATCTATGCCAGTCATATCGACGCCGACCCAGCTGATTTTGGAACCATTAGCGGCTGAATAACTCTTATCGAAAACTTGGTTTGAATAATATCCAGTCGTTAAACTCAAAAGACTCGCCGCTTCCTTGGATTGCAGGGTGAGGGCAGGAAAGATTTTTGCTGATTCAGAAACTATGGTCGATACTTCCGAACGGGTTCCATAGTCATCATTGCTACCATCAGCTTGCTCCGTGCTACCTTGACTAAGATCGGCGGAATTATTGTACTTATAAAGACGCATTTCTGGATCAATCATAAGGTTAGTCAAACCATACGCTCCCAAAGCGTCACCAACGGCACGAACCATCACACTGGCAGTTCCAGCAAGCTTAAAAGCCATGAAGCGCTCGTCATCTGCTGTACCGACATGACCGCGCACGCTAATGCGGGCTATCATGGGAATGCCTGAATAAGTTGCATTCGTATCACTCGGTACACTAAGACCCGAAAGAGATGAAGTGTCGGGCGTCGAACCCGGCTGACCAGTGGGCGTTGATTTTGATCCAGCAACTACATCAAGAGAGGACCAGTAAGAGGTAGCTGTGGTTGGAGCACCTTGGCTAGCAGTGACTGTCTGGGAAGCTATGTAGGTGGTGCCATTGTAGATAACAAGATCCCCGACCGCGTAATCACCAGATGCCCAGTTACCGGGAACCGCGGCAGAGGCGAACAAGAATGGCAGCAACAAGATTGAAAGGGTGATTAGGAATGATCGTGGATTCATAAAGTGATTCCCATGTAATTGTTGAGAAGGGTGTGAGAAATAAAAGATAGGGCTAAACTTAAAAAGGCAAATCTTGTACAGGACTATAACAATTCGGTGAGTTTTTGAGAGAAGGCAAGATTTTTTTCAGGAAAGTGCAGATCAAACAGATGGTTGGTTTACGGTGGAAAATTGCGTTGAATCAGCGTATAGTGTGGTAATGTCTACTGAACAAGTCCTGCATGAAACGGAACCATTTCCCATGAATGAGAAACGATTAAGCGTCGGGGACGCATTCATTTCAAAAAAGTCCTAGCAGTGCTTGGGAAGAGGCAACAATCGACTGAAGTGCCGTCGGAAAGGAGAGTTTGGTCATCTTCTTCAAAAATAATTGCTTTGCCTGTGGATTCATGCTGTGGTCGAGAAGTCTTTTCCCGACACTCATCCCTAATAATTTCAAACCTCTCCATGTACATGCCCACAGTCGAGTATTCCCTGCATTGACTAGCTTCTTACAAAACCTCGCGTCACATATTTCAAACTTTTATTTCGAAAATTTCAGAAGCAATCGCTCCCCGATTGCGGGGGTTGCCAAGAAGTGGCTCCCCGTGCGGTTGTTGTCACATCTTATCGTCAAGAGCTTTCTCCCTTTAAAGCTCTAATAGTTCAAAACATCTATGACTACAAACATTCGTCTCTTCGGAACATCCTTACTAACCTCGCTGTGGCTTGCCCTTGCGGGGGCCACCGCCACGACAATTGTCGAAGCCGCGAACGGAGGGGGGGGTCACTCACCCACCACCATCGAAGGATTTTCAGTTGATTACCATCTCACCTTGGGCAGCCATTCCCTCGGTTCAGAAGTTGGATATTTCACTGCTGGCAAAATGGTAGAAGATCCACCTGGCCACAAGACTACCGGCAGTGGACAATCCTGGGCGGATGACGGGGGATTGGAAATTGACCCTTATACCTATACTAAAACTGGTGAGAAAACCGGAGAAGTTCGAATCGAGATGGCCGATTCTTCCGTGATGGTAAGAACTCTTGCTTATACTTCACAGAATTCAGGCACCGGAACTTGGTCATACACGGATCAGGAAGGTACTGAAACTGGAAATTTGACTTTTGAAGTCCTTGAAACAAATGGTCAAAGCGCTGCCTGGTTAGCGGCTACCCAAGTTGCTTCTGGTAGTGGAACTGGCACTGGTGGCAACGGACAAAGCGGAAACACAAATCCCGACACCGGACAAGGCGGGCAAGACGGCAACGCCACCGCCAGGCACGACGACACCGCCAGGCACGACGACACCGCCAGGCACGGGCACGGGGTGCACGAAGCCAAAGAGGAACGACAGGGAATTCCCAGAGATGAAGTCGAAGGATTCGTTGGAAATTGGATGGGCGACAAGACGCATTACCAAGGAACCCAAGTCATGTGGGCAGAAAAGCACCATGACTTAGCCGACAGTGACAACTTCGTCTACGAGATCGGCCTAGACAACGGAGTGGCTCTATACTTCGACAAGAACAAAACCTTCCTTCACTCCGCTCTCGACAATGAGTTTGCGGATCACGAAACAGTTGAACTGAAGGCCGAAGAAGTTCCCCAAGACGTAAAAGATGCCATCGCAAGTGCCCACCCGGGCGCCAAGATTCAGGAAGTGGAGAAGGAATTCTCTCTCGAACCGGCTACAGATGGACAGGGCAAGGACTTCATCTATCTCGCAGTCATCGAAAAGGACGGAAAGGAATTCGAGGTAGCTTTGGGCAGCGACGCCAAGGTTCACCATACCCACGAACATGAACGCCCGAATTTCGAGGAGTGGAAAGAGCCGGAACTCCCGACGGTAGCAACGGATGTTCTTCGCGAAAAATACAAGGATGGGGATCGGGAAATCGGATACTGGGTGGATGAACGACCACGTGCGGACGGAACCATGGAATACGTCGCCCATTTGGACGACGAAAGAGAAATCATTTTTGATGCGAACGGAACAGAGACAGGCGTCCGCGATCCTTGGCAGGAACGACTCCAAAAAGTCGACGCCGGCTTGAAA
>CAWVZQ010000047.1:0-12757 GCA_963934405.1 uncultured Opitutales bacterium
AAACAAAGTATAATAGAAGAAAACCGCGTCCATGAAAAGGACACTGGCTCAAGCGAAGTGCAAATCGCCTTGCTTTCCAAACGCATCGCCCACCTGACCGAGCACCTAAAGACCCACCGAAAGGATTTCCATTCCAGACGGGGCTTGCTCATGATGACGGCGAAAAGGAGAAAGCTGCTCGATTACCTGAAGCGCGAAAACCTCGACAGTTACCAAGCCATCGTTCAAAAGTTGAGCCTTCGCCGCTAAAGGCAAGTGCTCGACTACACTCCACCCCACCCCTTCGCAAACCATCGCCGCAAGGCAGCACTGGTTGGTCATGCACGAGACGATATCCACGCCAGCCCGGCGTAGGCATCGAGCAAAGCCATTCGCGAAAGTGTAAGAGTATTTTCAGACGACAGACAGAAGTACGACAGACGCAATAGATAAAACCTAACAAAGAAGAAGTAAAAAGAAGATGAAACAAAAGCATAACGTCACCGCCGAGAAGCTCGGCATCACAATATCCTCCGGCACCATAGCCGGTCTAGCCAGCGGAGCCGTGACGATCAGTCTCGGCGAAACCGTTCTTTTCGTTTCGGCCACGGCCGCCTCGACCCTGCGCCCCGACCAAAGCTGGTTCCCCCTCACAGTAGACTATCGAGAAAAATTCACTTCCGCGGGACGATTCCCCGGTGGCTATTTCAAGCGCGAAGGTCGCCCAAGCGAAAAGGAAGTCTTGACCTCTCGCCTCTGCGACCGTCCCCTGCGACCTCTTTTCCCAAAGGGATTCCTGAATGAAGTACAGGTAATCGGATTCCTCTTGTCCACGGACCAGATAAACGAAGCCGACATCCTGATGGTGAACGGCGCTTCCGCCGCCCTCATGATTTCCGACGTTCCTTGGAACGGTCCCGTAGGCTGCATACGCCTAGGAGAAGTGGACGGCAAGTTCGTGGTCAACCCGACCAACGAGCAAATGTTCGATTCGACCTTGGATCTCGTATACGTCGGCAACGAAAAGGAAATGATGATGATCGAGGGATCGGCCGACCAGATGTCCGAAGATCGCTTTGTCGAGGCCTTGGAATACGCCCATGACGCCATTCAGGACATAATTGCCGCCCAACGCGAACTAGCCGCTCTATGCGGAAAGGAAAAGAAGGAATTCGAACTCGTCGTTGCTCCCGATGCCGTGCTCGACATCTGCAGGGAAATTGCGGGTGACCGCATGCAGGAAGCGATTTTCGCCGACTCGAAACAGGAGCGCGAAGTGGCGGTTAGCGGAATCAAGGATGAAGCTCGGGCAGCTTGCGAGGAACGCCTCGGCGACGACTACGACAAGAACCACGTGAGCATGGCCTTCGAAACCATTCAGGAAGAGGTCTATCGCGACAACATTCTGGAACGCGGCAAGCGAGCCGACGGTCGTGCCCCAGGCGACCTTCGCGAAGTGACCTGTGAAACGGGCGTTGTACCCCGCGTACACGGATCGGCCCTTTTCACCCGTGGCGAAACGCAGGCTTTGGTCCTCACCACCCTCGGCACTAGCCGAGACGTTCAGGACTTAGACGGTTTGACGGGCGGAGCCGCCTCCAAGTCGTTCCTCCTGCACTACAACTTTCCTCCGTTTTCAGTCGGTGAAGCAGGTCGTTACGGCTTTACCAGCCGTCGTGAGATCGGTCATGGCGCTCTCGCCGAACGCTCCGTGCTGCCGGTTTTGCCGCTAGAGGACGAATTCCCCTACGCCATTCGACTGGTTTCGGAAGTTATGTCTTCCAACGGATCGACCTCCATGGCCAGCGTGTGCGGAGGCTCCCTCGCCTTGATGGATGCCGGCGTTCCCACAAGCGAGCACGTTGCAGGCATCTCTACAGGACTCGTCTCCAAAAGCGACGATGACGGCAACATCTCCAAGTACGTGATTCTCACCGACATCATAGGCGCCGAGGATCATTTCGGCGACATGGACTTCAAGGTATGCGGCACTCGCAAAGGCGTAACCGGCTTCCAGTTGGACCTTAAGATTCACGGTCTACCCTTCTCGATTGCAAAGGAAGCCGTAATCCAGGTGACCAAGGCGCGGCACGAAATTCTAGACGTAATGGAAGCCGCCCTGCCCAGCCATCGTAAAGACTTGCGCGAGCACGCCCCGCAAATCGAAGTCATTGAGATTGATCCGGAGAAGATCGGAGCCCTCATCGGTCCCGGCGGCAAGAACATCCGCCGCATCACGGAAGTAACAGGCGCCAACATCGACATCGACGACGACAACAGCGGCAAGGTTCGCGTTTACGCCAAAGACCGCGAAGCGATGAAACGAGCCAAGGATGAGATCGACGTCGTCACCGGCGAAATCGAAGCCGGCAAGATTTATCGCGGCATCGTTCGAGGCGTGAAGGACTTCGGCGCTTTTGTCGAATGCTTGCCCGGAAAGGAAGGACTCGTCCACATTTCCGAACTGGCAGACTTCCGAGTCAACAGAACCGAAGACATCTGCAAGCTGGGTGATGAAATTATCGTAAAATGCATCGGCATCGACGAACGCGGTCGCGTAAAGCTAAGCCGCCGAGCCGCCATGGAGGAACAGGAACAGCAATCGGCGGAAAAGGAAGAGGAAGCAACTCCCGCGACCAAAGCCACGGATAATGCTGAGGCCGCAGACGCCCCTGAGGAAACCGCGGAACAG
Source organism: uncultured Opitutales bacterium (assembly GCA_963934405.1). Taxonomy (GTDB): domain Bacteria; phylum Verrucomicrobiota; class Verrucomicrobiia; order Opitutales; family Seribacteraceae. Next base: position 2,672 of record CAWVZQ010000047.1, read on the forward strand.
TCCGGCGACGATGCCGCAACCGAGGAAACCTCCAGCGATGCTGGTGCCGAAGAAGCCGCCGAAGAAGCTACCGACGATTCCGAAGAGGAAACGAGCAAGGAATCCTAAGTTGGCTCAGCAGCAAGCCCCGACACCCTTCTTCATATTGACGACAAAGGGACAAATCGAGGCTTGGGCAATCCTGTAGCATAATTTGTAAAACTTTTCCGGATGAGCGACTTCGCAAAATTCAGCGAGGTCGCTCGCCGGTAAAACCATCTTTCCGAAACGTGAGCGAGCGACCACTTGCACTCATCTCCAACGACGATGGTTTCGACTCGGTGTTCCTTCGCGAACTGACGAAAGCCGCAGGGGAACTTTTTGAAATCGTCGTCTGCGCGCCCGCCGAGGAACAGAGTTGGATCGGCCATGCGATCAGTCGGCACAGGCGGCTAGTTCCCGAAGCGGTGGAAGGTTTCCCGGGTCCCGCCTTCAAGCTAAACGGCACTCCCGCAGATTGCGTTAACTTCGCTCTCGGGCACCTTATGCCTAGCGAACCCGACGTGGTCATTTCAGGCATAAACCTAGGCTACAACGTAACGCTTCCGATGGTTCTATCCTCGGGCACCGTAGGAGCTGCTTTGGAGGGAGCCTTGCACGGGATTCGATCCGTTGCCTCGAGCATGGCCTTGCCCGTGGAAGAGTTCGACGAAATACGCGAAAGCAAGGGCCAAGTCTCCGGGGATCTCCTGGACTCGCTGCGAGAAAGCGCCCGGCGAAGCGCGATGCACGCCCTCTCCCTTTGCGAAAAGCCTGCGGAAAGCGAATTGGTGGTCCACAACCTGAATTTCCCCGAAAACACATCAGTCCAAACGGAACTGGTGGAAGCCTTTCCCGACGACCTGCGCCTAGGCAGTCTTTTTCAGCCGATGGAGGATGGCAACGGCTACGGTCTCGTCTACCAAACCGAATGGTTGGACGTCGCCACTCCCACCGAGGGTTCGGATCTCGCAGCTCTCCGAAATTCGCAGGCAAGCGCGGCCCGCTTGAACTTTTCGGGGATTCGGACGCAACATTTATCTTGAGAGATAGAAGGATCTCATTATTTCCTTTTGTTGATCATGCTGCACAAATTTTTTCAGTGGCGTTATTGGAAAACCCGACCCGGATCCAACCCGATCTACAGGAAAATCGACTCGCGTTCCAAAGATCGGGACTTGATTCACTACTTTCATGATTTCGGCGACGACAACTCAGCCAACACCCAAAGCTCGCACTGGTTGCTCAAAGGCTTCTCCAAGGTTTTCCTTCTCGCGATCATTTTTCTGTTTGCCTCTTGGTTTGCTTACGAAAGTTATCACGGATTACTTATTTACGATTGAACGAAATTAGGCATTTGGCTTGCCGTTGGATAAAAAATCTGTAGGTTCGTTCGTTTGCTCTAATTCACCGAATCAGATGAGAAAGACCCACAAAGGCATAGCCAAACGTTTCAAGGTAACCGGAACCGGAAAAGTCACGCACCGTAAACCCGGTCAACGTCACTTGCGCCGCAAACGCACGGTCAAACAGATGCGTGCGGGTCGCCAAGATCAATCCCTAGCCAAGGGCATGGCTCGCCGCGTGATCGAGGCGCTCGGTTAAGTATCAGCCCTTTCATCCATTAAGTCTTTCAGGAGTCACATACCATGCCACGAGCACGCAACGTCCCCGCCACCCGAAAACGCCGCAAGAAGGTTTTAAAGAAAGCCAAGGGCTACTTCGGCAACAAGTCCCGCCTCTTTCGCTATGCGAAGGATGCAGTGGAACACGCTGAAAGATACGCTTATCGCGACCGCAAGAAAAAGAAGTCGGTATTCCGCAAACTTTGGATTGTTCGCATCAACGCCGCCTGCCGAGCCGAAGGCTTGCGCTACGGTCAATTCATCAACGGATTGACCAAACTCGGCATACTCCTCAACCGCAAGGTGCTTTCGGAACTCGCCATCCATAATCCTGACGCGTTCAAGGAATTGGTGGAAAAAGCCAAAGTTGCCTTGGAAGCCTAGGCGATCGCGCCCACTCTCGGCGTGGAGGAACAACTCCAAGCCATTTTAGCGGAAACGGAATCCGCTCTGGCTTCAGTTGAAGCAAGGTCTCAACTGGACCGAGTCAAGGCTTCCATACTCGGCGGGAACGGAAAACTGACGGCTCTCATGAAGGGGATCGCATCCGTACCCAAGGAAGAACGTCCCGCTTTCGGCCAAGCCGTAAACAAGACAAAGAAACAGATCGAGGATCTGTTGGCCCAAACCGCGGCAAGTCTGGATAATGCCGAGGACGCCGCGGCTCTGGGCAAGACCGCGGACGTCACCTTGCCCCCCTCGGGAAACTACGTCGGCGGCTTGCACCCGCTCACTCAAACAAAGCGGCGCATAGCTTCGATCTTCCGCCAAATAGGATTTACCGTGGCCGAAGCCACCGAGGTGGAAACCGAGTGGTTCTGCTTCGATGCCCTCAATACGCCCGAAGACCATCCGGCCAGAGACGAGCAAGACACGCTCTATTTCCCCAAGGATTCCCGTTTCGGCAACGTCTCGAAAAAGAGCGACGAAGCCTACGTACTCCGGACGCACACCTCCTCCGTGCAAATCCGGACCATGCTCAAGGAAAAGCCTCCCATAAGAGTGATTGCGCCCGGTCGCTGCTTTCGCCGCGACACCGTAGACGCCACCCACAGCGCCAACTTTCACCAAGTCGAAGGTCTATACGTCGACAAAAAGGTTACCATACGCGACCTCAAGGCCGTTCTGGACCACCTCCTCAGGGAGCTATTCGGCAAGGAAGTGAAGACCCGCTTGCGTCCTAGTTTCTTTCCTTTCACCGAACCCAGTTTCGAAGTCGATTTGTTTTCCACCAGCCTCGGTCGCCTCAGCAACAAATGGATCGAAATCATGGGCTGCGGCATGGTCGACCCCAAGGTGTTCGACAACGTCGGCATCGATCCCGAGGAGTGGAGCGGATTCGCGTTTGGCCTCGGCATCGAGCGTGTCGCCATGATGCTGCACGGCATAGACGACATTCGCCACTTCTACCAAAACGACCTTCGGTTCCTTTCGCAGTTCTAGAAGACCATGAAAGTCAGCATAGAATGGCTCAAGGATTACGTCGAGGTGGATGCCTCGACGGAGGAGCTCGTGGACGTGTTCCCCATGCTCGGCATGGAAGTGGAAGGCGTTGAGGGCGGTGGACCTGCCGACATGGACAAGGTGGTCGTGGGCGAAGTGCTGACCCGCAATCCACATCCCGAGGCCGATCGCCTGAGCGTTTGCACGGTAAACGTCGGGGAAGGGCAGCCCGAAGCCAGCATCGTATGCGGCGCCTCAAACTTTCAACCGGGGGACCGCGTGCCGGTGGCTCTTCCCGGAGCGAAACTGCCCGGTGGCTTCAAGATCAAGAAGTCAAAGCTCCGGGGGGTTACCTCCGAGGGCATGATGTGCAGCGCAAAGGAATTGAACCTGGGCGATGATCACGACGGCCTTCTCGTTCTTGCCCATCTTCCCGCCGTTGGCATACCGATCAAGGAGGCGTTCGCCGACTCCGACGTAACTTTTGACCTAGAGCTTACCGCGAACCGGGGAGACTGCCTGAGCCACCTAGGCGTGGCCCGTGAATTGGCTGCGCACCATGGTCGTGAAATCCAATTCCCCGAGCTCAAATCGGATGCTCAGACCGTCTCCGAGCCATCGATCGACAACCTGCTAAGCAAGGTTTCCATCGAGTCCGAAAATTGTAAATTGTATCTCGCTTGGACCATCAAGGGCCTGAAGATAGGGCCGAGCCCCGAATGGATGAAACGACGCCTCGAAGCCGTCGGCCTTCGCCCCATCAACAACGTAGTGGACGCCACCAACTACGTTCTCATGGAAACGGGAAACCCGCTTCACGCTTTCGACGCCAAGAAAATCGGCGGCAACGAAATTCGAATACGCAACGCGACCGAAGGGGAAACCATACAGACCTTGGACGAGGTCGATCGCAAGCTCGACGAGTCGATGATGGTTATCGCAGACGCAGAAAAGCCATTGGTCGTAGCCGGCGTTATGGGCAGCGTAGATGCCGAAGTGGACGAGAACACCACCGACATCGTGCTGGAAGCCGCATGGTTCTCTCCCGGAAACATTCGAGCTACGGCTAGAAAACTCAACTTGAGCACGGATAGCTCCTATCGCTTCGCTCGCGACGTTGATCCCCAGCTGACGCGTTATTCGGCTCGGCGAGCCATCGACCTAATTCTCGAAACTGCGGGCGGCGAACTCGTCCCCGAAGAAATCAAGGTGGGGGATCCTCCCCGGGGAGACCGCACAATAGAAATCGCACCGAATTTTGTTCGTTCAACCTGTGGCTACGAAGTAACCGAGGAACAACTAGCGGATGCGTGGAGCCGACTCGGGTTCACCATCGAAAAGGGTGAACAGTGGAAAGTCTTGGTACCTAGTTTTCGCGCCGAGGTGGATCGCCCGATCGATCTGGTCGAGGAATTCGTCCGCATTCACGGAACAACCGAGATTCCCGAAGCAAGAGTAGTGTGCGAAGCCGTTTCTCGCCACAACGCCGCCCAATTCACCTTTTCCGAAAAAGCGGTCGATGCTCTAGTCGGGCTAGGCTTCCGCGAATGTTGCAATTACAGTTTGCGGGACGGAAAGGAAATCGAAGCATGGGCCGACCAAGCCACCGTCGATGCCCTGACCCTCGCCAATCCGCTAACCGCCGAACACACGCACCTTCGAGCTTCCCTGCTTCCGGGCCTATTGGAAACGCTCGCTCACAACCAGCGCAACCACAATGACCTGCGTCGAGTGTTCGAGTCGGGTCGGGTCCTTCGGCCGGGTCCCAAAGGCACGACCGAGCTGCAAAGCATAGCGTTCGCCATATTGACGAAACCCATTGCTCGTGAATGGGATACCGAACTTGCCCCCGATTTCCACGAGGCCAAACTCATTGCAAATCGCCTTCTCGCGGCAACCGGAATCATCATGCCTAAAGGTGGACTCCGTTCACTTGACGACTCTTCGGCATGGCAGCAAGGTCATGCCGCCTCCGCCGGCGACGTGCACCAAAATCGGGTCGAGCTAACCGTGGGGTTCTGTAAACTTTCCTTGTCGCGGGACAAAGGTGTAAATGGCCCCGTCCTTGCCTGCGAGTTGCTGGTGGACCCCGTGATGCTTCGTCAAAAGGTGAAACCCGTGAAGTTCCGGGCCTTTGGTTCTTTTCCTCCCGCACTCAAGGATCTCGCCCTCGTCGTAGACGAAAATGTCCCCGCCGAAGACGTTCGCCTAGCCGTGGAGACAGCGGCATTGCAAGCTGCGGACAAGCAGTTTGTCGTCGATCCCGTGACCATTTTCGACGTATTCGAGGGAAAAGGACTGGGGGAAGGGAAGAAAAGCGTGGCCTGCGCCATCCGCTTCCGGTCCGACGAACGCACACTGGAAGACAAAGACGTGAACGCCGCCTTTGACGAAACCCAACGAATCCTCGCCGAAACCACCGATTACGCGCTACGCTCCTGAATTCCTTTAAACGACGACACCATGGGCGAATCACAAGAAATGGACATCGGCTACGTAGCCAACCTCGCGCGGATTGAACTGAGCGAGGAGGAAAAGGAAAAATTCCGCGGTCAGTTTGGGGATATCCTCAAGTACTTCGACCGGCTCAGCGAAGTAGACGTCGAGGGTGTCGAGCCCACCGCTCACGCATTCCCCCGACACAATGTCTGGGACCAAGATGAAGCTCGACCAGGGTTTTCCGCCGAGGAAGCTCTGGCCAATGCCCCCGCCCAACGCCAGGACCAAGTGGTGGTACCGAAGATAATCGAGGAATAATCCTTCACTGCTTGCCATGCTGGACAACTTGCACGAGATGACTGCCGCCGAGCTCGGCGAAGCGCTTGCGGCAGGCAAAACTTCGGCCGTGGAAATCGCCCGTTCCTTTATTGCCCGAGCGGAAGCAGTGGACGAAAAAGTGCATGCGTTTCTTCATCGCGACGACGAAGATTTTTTGGCTCAAGCGCATGCTTCCGACGAACGCAGGTCGAAAGGAGAATCGCTCGGCCCGTTGGACGGGGTACCGGTTGCCGTAAAGGACGTCATATCAGTTAAGGGGCAGCCGTTGACGGCGGCCAGCCGCATCCTCGAAAATTACGTTTCTCCCTACGACGCCACCGTCATTGTAAAACTTAAGCATGCGGGAGCGCTGGTCTGGGGGCGACTAAATCTGGATGAGTTTGCCATGGGTTCCTCAACGGAAAACTCAGCCTACGGCGCGACCAACAACCCATGGGACCTCGCCTGTGTCCCGGGTGGCAGCAGTGGTGGCAGCGCAGCGGCCGTGGCAGCGCGCGAAGCACCCCTCACCTTGGGTTCCGACACGGGTGGCTCGATCCGACAACCCGCAGCCCTCTGCGGAGTGGTCGGGATGAAACCCACTTACGGGATGGTCTCGCGCTACGGACTTGCCGCCTTTGCCTCTTCGCTGGATCAAATCGGCCCCTTTTCACAAACCGTGGAAGACGCCGCACTCCTCCTCCAAACCATTTCGGGGCACGACCCCCTCGACTCCACAAGTTATCCTGCAGAAGTTCCCGACTACCATCGGGCTCTTGCCGAAAAGCCGGGCCCATTGAAGCTAGGGTTGCCCAAGGAATTCTTTGGCGAGGGAATCGACGAGGAAGTCCGAAAACTAGTGGACGAAGCGATTCAGTTCTATCGGGACGATGGTCACGAGATCATCGAGATTTCTCTGCCCAGGACAGATCTCTCGATCCCCGTCTACTACCTAATCGCAACAGCCGAGGCTTCCTCGAACCTAGCTCGCTACGACGGCATACGCTACACCCATCGCAGCGACCGGGCCGAAAACGCGATCGACGTTTATGCAAAGAGCCGGGGCGAAGGATTCGGTGAGGAAGTGAAGCGTCGATGCATTCTCGGCGCCTACGCCCTAAGCAGCGGTTACTATGACGCCTACTACCTTAGAGCCCAAAAGACACGCACCCTCATTCGACGGGACTTCGAGAAAGCATTCGAGCAAGTCGACGCCATCCTGACTCCAACTTCTCCAACACCCGCGTTTCGCCAAGGCGAACGCAACGAGGACCCGATCGCGATGTACCTCAGCGACGTGTTCACCATTTCCACCAACCTGGCCGGCCTTCCTGCGCTCTCCGTGCCTTGCGGCTTTACGGGAGCAGGGCTTCCCGTAGGTCTTCATATAATCGGCCAAGCCTTCAAGGAAACCGAGCTTCTTCGCACGGCCAACGCTTACGATACGGTTCATTCCTTCGGACGAAAGGTTCCCCGGCTCTAGGGGCGGATCATGGAGTACGAAACCGTCATAGGTCTGGAAGTTCACGTTCAAGTGGACACGAAATCGAAGATGTTCACAAGAGCTCCTCGCGGATTTGGAGAACCGCCCAACACCCTCACCGACCCGGTGGTTCTCGGGTTGCCGGGAGCCCTTCCGGTCATGAATTTCGAGGCAATCGAGAAGTCGATCAGGGTCGGGTTATTGCTCGGATGCGATATCGCGAAGGTATGCAAGTGGGATCGAAAGAACTACTTTTATCCGGACATGCCGAAGAACTACCAGATATCTCAGTTCGACCAGCCCATTTGCGAAAACGGATACGTCGAGATCGAGCTTCCGGGAGAGAATCCGGCAGTCATGGGCAAACACCGTCGCGTCCAGCTTACCCGCATCCACCTCGAGGAGGACGTCGGCAAGCTCACCCATACCGAACACGACAGCTTGGTCGATTACAACCGCGCCGGATCCGCGCTACTGGAAATCGTATCCGAGCCCGACCTGTTCTCCCCCGAAGAGGTTTTTGCCTACCTGAACTCTATTAGAAACTCCTTGATCTATTCGGGCATTTCCGACTGCGACATGGAGAAGGGACAACTGCGTTGCGATGCCAACATTAGCATTCGACCCGTCGGCACCGAAACTCTGGGCACCAAGGTGGAGCTGAAGAACTTGAACACCATTTCGGGTGTCCGCAACGGAGTGGAGTACGAAATTAAGAGGCAAACATCCGTCCTGCTCGAGGGAGGAACCATCGTCCAAGAAACGAGGCGTTGGAACCCCGAACAACGCTACACCACTGCCATGCGAACAAAGGAAATGGCCCACGACTATCGCTATTTCCCGGATCCCGACCTGATGCCCGTCCGAGTGGATGACGAGTGGATCGAGCGCCTGAAGAAGGACGTCCCCGAAATGCCCTTCGACAAACAACGGCGCTACCAAGAAGAAGACGGGCTCCCCTACTCCGTAACCTCCGCCCTTTGCCCCGACAAACCTCTCTGTGAATTCTACGAAGAAACCGCCCGGCTTTGCAGGCAACCAAAGAAAGCGGCCAACTGGGTGGTAAACGATCTTTTGCGAGAACTGTCGACGGCGGGAAAAAACGGTTCGCTGCCTCTGGATGAGGCCAAGATTACTCCGGCTCATCTCGCCGAACTCGTCGCGTTGGTCGAGGATGGTTCCATATCGAGCAATATCGCCAAGGAAATTTTTCCCGAGGTTTTCTCCACCGGTAAGATGCCGGCCAGCATAGTCGAAGAGAAAGGCCTCAAGCAAACCTCCGATTCCGGTGAACTGGAAGATCTCTGTGAACAAGCCATTGAAAACGACCCCGACGCCACGGAAAAGTTTCGCTCCGGAAAGGAAGGCGCCATCAACGCCTTGAAAGGCTACGTCATGAAAGCTACCCGCGGACAAGCCAACCCGAAGGTGGTCGACGAGATACTGCGAAAGAAGCTCGGAAGTTGAGTTAAGGTTCCCTTTAAAGGCTGACTGAGAACACGCATCAAATTGAGATTGAGTCTCAAAAAGCCTTGACCAGAGAGGGGAAATCGCAAAAGTTTGCACACACCACTTACTCGATTCCGATTCGAGGCTTACCGGCAATGACTCTATTAAAAAATCGTTTTACAATATTGGCCTTGGCTTGCGCATGCTCGTTCGCTTCGGCCCAGACCACGGTCAAGGAGACTCGCAAAATACTCGAGGAGTGGGTGGATGCCGAAAAGCTGATCTCCGAGGAGGATTCAGGTTGGAAAACGGACAAGGTGGTACTGAAAGACCTCGCGGTCGCCCTTCAAGCGGAAATCGAGCAATTGGATGCAAACCTTGCAAAATCGGCGGAGGAGGCAGTGGGAGCATCTCGGCAACGAACCGAGCTGAACGAACGGAAGTTGGCTGCCGAGAAAGCCGCCGTAGAGCTGAAGGCAGGTCTTGTTCAAATCGAACGCGAGTTGCTCCTATCGCTGGATGCTTTCCCTACCCCCATGCTAAACAGGTTGTCGTCGTACAAGGAAAAGCTAACAAATGCCGACAAGCGAAACGCCCTCCCTCTGCGAGATCGGCTGGAAACTTGCGTAGCGATCCTGCAAGCCGCTCATCTCTTTCATGAGTCGGTAAACTTGGAACGTCAGGAATTCAGCCTAGACGACGGAAAATCTCGAGAATTCCATGTCCTCTACTTTGGGATGTCCATCGCCTATTTCGTCAATGAATCGGGTTCGGTTGCCGGTTATGGCATACCGAACCAAAGGGGTTGGCAATGGAAGCAGAAGGACGAGCTCTCCGAAGAGATTCGCCGAGGCGTCGCGATTCGCAACAAGAGAGCGTTGCCGGCCTTTCTCCGTCTGCCGATACCTGCCTTGAAGCCAAAAAGGTCGGAGGCTCCGAGATGAAACACTTCGCCGGAGCGATAGTTTGTTTGCTGGCGGCAAATGCTGCTTTCGGCGTGAACATCACCGATGTTCGAGCAGGCGCCAAACGTGACCTGGACGGTGCCTTGAAACGCCTCGCTGAACTGCGGCAACAAGTGGAAAAAGAAAAACTTCCGCTCGTTCGCGAATTGAACGCCTTGGAACGAGATGCCCGCGAAAAACGCGAGGAATTCGACCGGAGGCTCCGCCTACGGGACAACCGCGATGCAGGTCTTATCGAATTGCGACGGGAAGTGGAAGAAGCGGAAACCGATATGGGAGCGAACCTCGGTTTGTTGCGCGACTACGTCCGCAGTTGGCGGAACGGTCTACCGAATCCTCAAAAAGC
>CAWVZQ010000048.1:0-12731 GCA_963934405.1 uncultured Opitutales bacterium
AATTGGAAGGCGACTACACCTGTGCTTAAAAAAGCCCTCGAAAGCTCCGGTCGTTTTTCCGTTACGGTATCCACTAGTCCTGCTAGAAATGGGTCTAAGGATGACTGGTCCCAGTGGAATCCTAAATTTGAATCTTTCGACGTCACTCTAAGCAATTACAACGGTCAGTCTTGGCCTGCCCCGCTCCAGAAGTCCCTCGAGAATTATGTTAAGGGTGGAGGAGCCTTTGTCGTTGTCCATGCCGCCAATAATTCTTTTTCAGGTTGGTTGGAGTACAACCGCATGATTGGTTTGGGCGGTTGGGGAGGGCGTACCGAGAAGAACGGTCCATATTTATATTTTGACGACTCCAATAAGCTTGTGCGCGATCCTCGACCCGGTCGTGGAGGTAGTCATGGAGCGCAGCATGAATTCACCGTAAAGCTCCGCCAAAAGGATCACCCCATCGTTAAGGGCATGCCCGCCGAGTGGAAGCACGCCAAAGATGAGCTATACGACTCTCTGCGAGGTCCCGCGGACAAGGTCGAGGTCATCGCTACGGCTTACAGCTCAAAAAGCAAAAGGCACGAGCCAATGATCATCACCATAAGCTATGGAAAGGGCAGAGTTTTCCACACACCGATGGGGCATGCCGACTATTCCATGCGTTGCGTTGGTTTCCAAGACGTTCTGCGTCGAGGAACTGAATGGGCTGTCACAGGTAAGGTTACCCAAGCCCTATCGAAAGAGTTTCCTTCTGCGGACAAAACGGTTTCGGTATCCTCAAAGTAGTTTTTATCTTAATTTCTTAAGACACAAAAAAAAGACCGCCCGGAGGCGGTCTTTTTTCGATCGAAAATCCTTTTCGAAAGAGACTTGCGAGCTTACTCGCTAGCGTTGCTATCGGCAGCACTGCCGTTAGCATCTCCTCCAGTGTCATCACCACCACCGCAAGAAGCGAAGAGGGCGATAGACAGGATACTTAAGATGGTCAGAAAGCTTTTCATGACGTCAGTTTCCTTAATGTTTGGTTTATATTTGTTTATCTAAAACCGCTTCCGGAGAAGTGGATTGTTGCCCAATAAAATCAACGTTTTGGGCAATTTGTCAAGGGGAAAGGCGGACACTGCCAAGGGGGTATCAAGTATCCGGGAAGGTTTTCCGTTTACTTTTGTCCAGTTGGGCATTCTCTAGGTATTTTTAACAACATCTTTATTTTATGGCTTCTCATTTAATAGGAATAGACGTGGGAACCTCCTCAACCAAGGCGGTTCTAATCGACGCATCCGGGGAGGTGGTCGAGACCATTGTTCCCGAATACGAATTTCAAACGCCGAGACCCTCTTGGGCGGAATCAAATCCCGCCGATTGGTGGGATGCCGCCGTGACGGCAATACGAGCTTTGCTCACCAAGGTCGATCCTGCGAGCATTGTCGGTGTGGGTCTCACCGGGCAGATGCACGGAATGGTTGCTCTGGACGGTAAGGGGGATGTTCTCAGACCCTGCATCATGTGGAATGATCAGCGTACGGGAAAGCAATGTGAGGTCATCACGGAGAAGGTGGGTGCGGAAAAGGTTATCCAGTTAACCGGTAACCCCGTCCTGCCCGGTTTTACTGCTCCGAAAATTGTGTGGACTCGTGAAAACGAGCCGGAGATTTATGCGAGGATTACAAAAATCCTGCTTCCCAAGGACTATGTTCGCTATAAGCTGACCGGGGAATTCTTTACCGATGTTTCAGACGCCTCCGGTACTTCATTGCTTGATGTTGCGAATCGATGTTGGTCGGATGAGATGCTAGCGGCCATGGATATTCCGGCTTCGTGGATGCCCGAAGTTACGGAGTCGGACGTGGCCTCAACAAAAATCTCCAAGTTCGGCGCTGAGGCAACGGGCTTGCCGGAGGGTACTCCCGTTATTGCCGGAGGCGGGGATCAAGCGGCTCAAGCGGTTGGTTGCGGCATCGTGGGCGAAGGCACCATTTCCGCCACCTTGGGAACCAGCGGTGTCGTCTTTGCGCACAGTGACGAGTACCGGGTAGAGCCCGAGGGAAAGCTTCATGCCTTTTGCCATGCTGTTCCTGGAAAGTGGCATCTCATGGGAGTGATGCTTTCTGCGGCCGGTTCTTTCCAGTGGTATCGCAACCAGTTCGGAAGAGAGGAAATGGCTGCTGAAGCCAACGGTGGTATCGATGCTTACGACGCTCTCACCCAATTGGCATCCGGAGCCCCTGCCGGAGCTGAGGGTTTGCTTTTCTTGCCTTACCTGTCGGGTGAACGAACACCTTACCCTGATCCTAATGCCCGTGGAAGCTTCATTGGTCTGAGCCTGCGACATGGCAAAAGTCACCTGACGAGAGCCGTTCTGGAAGGAGTGAGTTATGGGCTTAACGATTCTCTCACGCTCATGCGTGGTCTCGGTATCGAACCTGACAGGATCATCCTTTCGGGAGGAGGTACCCGTTCCCCCCTTTGGAAGCAGATGCTCGCCGATGTTTTCGGTACTCGTTGCGAAATGGTGAATGCCTTGGAAGGCGCAGCCTATGGCGCGGCTTTGTTGGCTTCTGTCGGGGCAGGTGTTCACGGCAGTGTGGAGGAGGCATGTTCGGCTTGTATTCGTGTAACTGATTCTGTGGATACGGGGGCGGAACGAGAAATTTACGAAGCTTTTTATCCTAGGTACCGAGCTTTATACCCGGCTCTCAAGGATGAATTTGCTGCTTTGGCCGAGACGGTTGCAGGACAAGCTGGTTGAAGCTCTGTACCACAACCAATCGCAGCTTATCTTTTAACGCGAGCAATGGGTAACGCCGATTACGATAGCGACCGCGTCTTGCGCGAGTATCTCCTGTTCCACTACGGATTGGCGGATGACATTTTGTCCAAGGGTCATGGTCCCAAGCAAGGACTTGGTTTTCCCGTCCGAACGGTTTCGGAATTGCTGGACTCCAATACCTTGTCTTCGTCTTCGTGTCGGGCCTTGGATATCGGTTGCGCGGTCGGGCGTTCCAGTTTCGAGTTGGCCAGAACCTGTACCGACGTTGTGGCAGTGGATTATTCGACGACCTTCATCAGAGCCGCTCAGACTCTTCGGGATTCAGGCGAATTGTCTTTCGGGTTTCCTTCCCAAGGTGAAAGAAGGATTCCTTCCGTTGCGCGAGTTCCTTCGGGAGTGGATTCCTCCAGAGTTCGTTTTTTGACGGAGGACGCTTGCCGTTTGCCGAATGACCTAGGGGACTTCGACGTTGTTCATGCCGCAAACTTGCTTTGCAGGTTACCCGACCCCATGGCTTTGATCGAGCGTTTGCCTGAGCTTGTTCGTCCGGGTGGACAATTGCTTTTGGCAACGCCCTTCACTTGGTTGGAAGAATTCACTCCAATGGAAAAGTGGTTGGGAGGCCGACTTTCGGGCAAGGATTCCGCAGAGGTATTAAAGGAGACCCTTTCACCGAACTTTTGTTTGGAAATTGAAATCGATTTGCCTTTTTTGCTTCGAGAGCACGAGCGGAAGTTTCAGTATGGGATTTCTTACGGCACTCGATGGCGGCGTTTGTCGGAGTGAACGGGCTTGCTCCTCCAATCATCGTGGCTTAGTCCCAATTAAGTGAAAACAGTGGATGAATTACTTAGTTCGGTAGAATCCGATGTTGACCCACCTGCCGGCTTGAATCCTCTGGTTCTCTCTCTCTGGCTCGCCCAAAAAGGTCGTTGGGATGCTTCTCACGAGGTGGCCCAAGACATTCACGAATCGGATGGTTCTTGGGTTCACGCCTACCTGCACAGGGTGGAGGGAGATATTGGGAACGCCCGATACTGGTACTCTCGCGCCGGGAAACCGGCCAAGAGTGTCGATGATAGCTTGGATCAGGAATGGCGTGAGATAGCTGCAGTCTTGCTGGGAGATCAGGCTCCCTGAATTCAGAAATTTGAGTCAGGCGAAGAAATTTACTTTTACTGAGGGCGGTCGAGGGTCGCCCCATTTGTCACTTCCGAAGGAAAAAAGAAGCGATTGGATTACTCCGATCTGTTTACTTGTGCTTTGCGGGATGAGTGTCCTTTTTATCCGGTCTGCTCAAGCCTACGTGGGAGGAGATTTGTGGCGTATGCAGATTATTTGGGTGTTGGCCGGGGCGTCATCCTACGCCTTCATGTCCTTGATCAACTACCATTTCTGGATGCGTTATGCCCACTACCTTTATGGACTGGGTCTGCTTGCTTTGTGTATGGTTTTTCTTGGTCCGGAGATCTACGGAGCCAAACGTTGGATCGATCTAGGGCTTTTTAAAATTCAGCCTGCAGAGGCGGCTAAGTTGGCCGCTCTTGTCTTGGGAGCCAGTATTTTAGCTCGATCTGAAGTCGGGACTCTTCGGGAATCGATGAAAGGCATTGGCAAAGTGACCCTTTGTTTTATCCTTCCTATGTTCTTGATTTTCATGCAACCGGACTTAGGATCAACACTTGTATTTCCACCTATGCTATTTTCTCTTTTATACGTTGCGAAAATTCCTTCGCGTTTCTTTGCCGGCACATTTCTTCTATTTGTGGTGGCTTTGGGCGTGGTCGGGTTCGACGTATACCGTTACTATCAATTCAAAACTGAGAATCCGCGACCTGACGATACCGTACTCGCTTATGAGGACACTTCGCTTCTGCCGCTAAAGGATTACCAGCGCAAACGCATTCTGACCTTCCTTGCTCCCGAGGTGGTGGATCGCGGTGGAGTAGGAGCCAATTGGAATCGTATCCAAGCTCTGATCGCCGTGGCTACCGGGGGACTTGGAGGCAAAGGCCTTGGAGACGGCATGCAAGCCAAATTGGGTTACTTGCCCTCTGCCGTCGGCCATAATGATTTCATCTTTGCGGTACTGGCCGAGGAGGCCGGTTTCGCGGGAGGACTTCTTGCGCTGGGTCTATTCGCCGTGGTGATTATGGGCTGCCTTTTGGTGGCCGGCCGGGCGAGCGACCGTTTCGGTGCCATGTTGGCTACCGGGGCGGCGGCATTGTTGATGACTCACGTCTTCGTCAACGTCGGCATGACCTTAGGCATTACACCCATTACGGGTTTGCCTTTGCCCTTCCTCAGCTACGGTGGATCTTTCCTCGTTAGCTGCTGCATCCTGATGGGGTTAGTCCAGAGCGTGTATCGCCACAGGAAGGAGTTTCGATGAGTTTGCCCAAAGCATTTCTGCCGCAGGTGAAATCGAGCTCCTCGTCGTGGGCCGTGGATTCCGAAATCGTTCAATCGACATGGCTAGAAAAACTAAGCGCCGGCATCACCACCGGAAGCACCGCAAGTCCCAAAACGTCGAGACTACCGTCTCCGATGCATCCCTTGAGGATCAACTAAAGGAAGCTCCCGAGGAACCCGAGCCCCAACTCATAGATAAAGGAGACCTGCGCAAGGAAGCGCAGGAAAGGGCCGCGAATCGGCCCATTCGTGAGCGCATCCTGTCTTTCTTTCGTCGCGACGACGGGCAAAAGGATTACAAGGAAATTATCATCAATTCCGAGGCCCTCGAACGTCGAGTGGCTCTTCTTCAGAATGGTGTGCTCGACGACTTCAGCGTCGAACGCAAGGAAGAGGATCGTATGGTCGGGGCTATCTTCAAAGGGAAGGTCCAGAACTTGGAGGCGGGACTAAAGGCCGCTTTCGTGGATATCGGCCAAGACAAGAATGCCTTCCTTCACTATTGGGACATGTTGCCCGGCGCAGGCAACAACGATCCCGACCTCGAAATCGTTCGGGAAAACAAAGGAAAGAACAGTGGCCGAGTCGAAGCCAAGTCCATCAAGGACATCCCCAAGGTGTTTCCTATCGGTTCCGAGATCGTTGTGCAGATCACCAAGGGGCAAATTGGCTCCAAAGGGCCCCGTACCACTACGAACTTGGCCCTTGCGGGGCGATTTCTCGTACTCATGCCCTATGGCGGTCAGTGTGGCATCTCCCGCAAGATCGACGACAGGACCGAGCGCAACCGTCTCAAGCGTATAATCACCAATCTCTCCCTCCGCGAGGGAATGGGGGTTATCATTAGGACCGTTGGGGAAAGCAAGCCCGAGAAGTTCTTTGACCGCGATTTACAACTCCTGTTGCAGCAGTGGGATGAGATTGAAGCTAAAATGAAGACGGTCAGAGGTTCCGCTTTTCTGTATCAGGAACCCGATCTCATCGGATTGACCGCTCGCGATTTTCTGACCGAAGACGTCGATCGGGTCCAGGTCGACAAGAAGGAAGACTATGACCGACTCATTGAGTCCGTGCAGAAAATTTCTCCCAAGTCGAAGTCCAAAATCAATCATTTTGACGAGGAAATCCCAATTTTCGAGCGATTCAGCGTCGAACGCCAAATCGAACAGACCTTCATGCGCAAGGTGCCTCTCCCTTCGGGCGGAGAAATCGTCATCGAGGAGACGGAAGCTTTGGTCTCCATCGACGTGAATACAGGTAGCCACAAGGTCGATCGCAAGGATGGCAAAAACTTTATTCTCCAAGCCAATATCGAGGCGGGCGTTGAGGTAGCTCGGCAATTGCGACTTCGCAACCTCGGAGGTCTTGTCATCATCGACTTCATCGATATGAAAAACAAGGGGGATCAACGCAAGGTCCACCAACGAATGAAAGCCTCCATGGCTGACGACAAGGCAAAGCACAATATCCTCCCCATCTCCCAACTTGGGATCATGCAAATCACACGTCAGCGACATGAGGAGAGCAATACTAGTGGGATTTACGACGACTGTCACTATTGCAGCGGTCGAGGAATCGTAAAGTCGTCTCGTTCCGTGAGTATAGAAATTCAGCGTCGTATCATAAGCGCCGTCCGACAGGTCAAGACTGACGATCTCACTCGTCGAGACGTCAAGTTCAAGGTTTATATGCATCCCAGTTCTTTGCGCCGCTTACGCGGTCCGGATGCTTCGTTGATTGGTCTCTTGGAGCGAAATTACGACATCACCTTGACGTTCGAGGCTTCTGAATCCTTTCACGTCGAGAATTTCAAGGTGATCGACGAATTGACCGATAAGGAAATTCGTTAGTCCTCCGGGCATGCGCTTCCTCGCCGCCTTCGATAAGTTCAAGGATGCCTTGAGTGCGGGCGATGTTTGTCGTCTTGCTCGTGAAACGCTCGAGTCCAGCTTGCCAAACGTACGAGTATCCGAGATTCCGCTAACCGACGGTGGCGAAGGATTTTGCGATATCCTAACTGGAGCGGTTGGTGGGCGATTCAGTAGCTATATCGTCGAAGGACCTCTTGGAACGCCTGTAGACGCTCGCATCGGCTATGTCGAACTGGGTCTTTTATCTCCTGAAGTACGAGAATTGGCGAATCTTCCCTCCGTGGGCGAAGTTGCGATTTTGGAAATGGCTTCGGCGGCAGGATTGGAGCAAGTGCCCGTTCCTTTGCGAGATCCTTGGTTGGCTTCTACCTTTGGCGTGGGGGAACTTATTCTGCATGCTACCAAGGAAGGCGCTGCCGCCATATTGCTTGGCATCGGTGGAAGTGCCACAAACGATTTGGGTATTGGAGCATTGCGAGCTCTCGGCTTGCGGTTTTTTGATTCTGAAGAAGCTGAAATGGATAATGCCTGTCCTGCCGAATGGCCAAGGATTGCTCGCATTTCCAGGGAATTGCCGGAGTTGCCTCCCTTGATAATCGCCTGCGACGTAGACAATCCACTTCTTGGTTCTTCAGGCGCTGCCGCCTCTTACGGTCCTCAAAAAGGGTTGCTTGCCGAGGACATACTGCGGATGGATTCCGAAATGGCGAGGATGGCATCCATGCTGTCGGATGAGTTTGGGGTGCAAGAGGACATGCTGACCACGCCCGGAGCCGGCGCTGCCGGTGGTATCGGGTTCGGGCTTGGCGTGGCTTGCTGTGGATGTTTCGTGCAGGGTTTTCCACTTGTCGCCGCTTGGTTGCAACTAGAAGAGAAAATTAATGACGCCGAGGTTATTTTGACTGGTGAGGGTAGGTTCGACTCGACTTCCCTCCGTGGCAAAGGTCCGGGAAAAGTTTTGGAGTTGGCACATCGAGCAGGTCGGCCGGTTTTTATTTTAACGGGTGCTGTTCCCGAGGAGGTCAGCCGAGAGGTCAGGGAAGTTTTTCCAAGTGTTTTTCTTCATCCGATTGGACGATCTGAGCTTTCCTTGGAAGAAAATTTGAGGCGAACCGGAGAATTTTTCGAGCAAACCTTGCAAAATTTGGTCGAAGAGAAAGAGTGGACAAAACAGTGAAAGAAGACGAAACGATCAGGTTAGAGGATCGCTGGCGCCGCATTCGCCGTCTCAAGAAATGGATGCGACCTCTGCCTCGTCGATCGAACGTTCATCGTTATCCCGTGCTCAAATGGTTTTCCGGCATGGCTCACCGCCGCTCGTTCTTGTGGTCTTTCCGTTCTCGAGAAATGGTCACCGCCTTGTTCCTCGGACTGATCGTCGCCTTTATGCCTTTGGTTGGGATACAGATGCTAATCGTCTTTTTTATCGCACTTTGGTTCCGGGCAAATCTTCCGGTTATCGTTGCTGTTCAGTGGGTTTCAAATCCCTTCACTATGGGGCCTATTTATTACGCCGACTATAAAATCGGTATGGCTATGATGGAATTGTTCGGCATCGCTCCCGAACCAAATCCCCTGCTTCAATCCGACTATGACTGGGCTCATTTCGAACTGGGGGATATTGGGGTTTTGCTCGATACCTTCCCTCCCATGATGCTCGGTGGTCTCGCTTTGGGCTCTTTCATTGGCCTCGTGGTGGCGGTTGCCTACAAATGGCTCGCCAAATGGTCAAAGGGGCCCTACGCCTCTTCAAATAAGAATAGCAAAACCTAGATGGGAACGGAGCATTGACAAATAATGAGTAAGAGCAAAGGTGTTAAAAACGGGGTGGGGTTATCCTTTTGTTTGTTGGTTTTCTTTACCGTCTGTATGTCACCGCTTAGCGGGGCTTCGAAGATCGGTCTTGGAATCGACCATATCGAACGAACCAAGTTCCGAGTTCTTCAAGGAAAACGGGTCGGGTTGCTCACGCATCCGGCAGGAAAGAATGCTGCAGGGCAAAGCACGGTTGAAGTGCTGCGTCGGCAATCGAATGTTGATCTGGTCGCCTTGTTCGGTCCGGAGCACGGTATCTACGGCGACGAAAAGGCGGCAGTTCCCGTGGACGACAAGATTGACTCACGCACGGGCCTGCCTGTTTTCTCCTTGTACGGCAAATACCGCAAACCCTCCTCGGCGATGTTGCGAAAGATCGATGCCTTGGTGGTTGATCTCCAAGACGTCGGGGTACGATGTTATACATACGTGAGCTGCATGCGATATGCGATGGAGGCTTGCTTCGAGAATGGGGTGGAAGTGATTGTGCTGGATAGGCCGAACCCTCTCGGTGGACTGTTGGCGGACGGTCCACCCATGGATGAAAAGTGGATGAGTTACGTGGGAGCCTTTCAAGTGCCTTTTGTTCACGGTCTTACTATTGGCGAACTCGCTCTTTTCTCCAAAAAAACTCCCGGGGTCCTGAAAATAGAGGCAGGAGCAAGGCGCAAAGGTAAACTTACAGTAGTGCCGATGATCGGATGGAAACGCTCCATGACGTGGCCCCAAACCGGCCTCAAGTGGGTGCCTACTTCGCCGAATATTCCAACTCTTGATTCCGTGGCCGGTTACCCGATGACTGGTCTTGGTGCTCAGCTCGGTAAATTCCGTCATGGAATCGGTACGCCTCATCCCTTCCGGTTCCTCACTTTCGAAGGGCGTTCCCCGGCTGAAATAAAGAGAGAGCTCGAAGCCTTGCGTTTGCCGGGTTTGAAGTATCAGCTAAAGACTGTTGTGAATTCCAAGGGGAAATCCGTTTCCGGAGTCTATCTCGTTGTCAGCGATTGGAGAAAATGGCGTCCCACGGCTCTTGCCTTTCACATGATGAAGCTTTCCGCCAAATGGGAGAGTCCCCAGCCATTTTCCCAGGCTGCCGAAGCTCAATCCAAACTATTCAACAAGCATGTTGGGTCATCCGCCTGGTGGAGTGAACTGTCCACCAAAGGTGCAGCTTCCGATCCCGACAAGTTTCTTCGCGAATGGAGTCGATCCGCTCAACTCTTCCGGGCTTCAGTCCGCAAATTTTTCCTATACGACTGATTTGCGTACCTACGAACGGGTAGGGGGGAGCGAAACCCCGTTTACGCTACCGAGCCAAGTCTTCCTGTGAGAGAACGCGAAGATTGTTTCGGGTCAAAACGTCGATGGCCACGTCTTCGTCCTCAAGTCCGATTGCCAGTACCGGCCTGTCGTTCGGCCAAGTGAGAAAGGGGTAGACGTAGTGAATGTTGATTTCCGCTTGCAGCAGCGCCGAGGTGACGTGCTTGAGCGAACCCTCGTTAGGGATTTCAACCGCTACGATTTTGCGTTCCGAGTGGGTTATTCCCAGACGGCGAAGGATTTCTCGGGTTTCGTCGGGATAATTGGTAACCATCCTGACGAGGGCGCTGTCCGTGGTGTCCAGAACCGAGATGGCCATTACATGAACGTCGGCTCCATTCAGCTTGCTCACCATGTCGTTTAGCCACCCAACCTTATTCTCGGCATGGATGACGAATTGACGGATCAGCTCCCTGCCGGGATTCCGAATAGTTATTCTCTCCGAGTCGAAATCGGTCATTTTTCGTTTCGCAAAGATTCGGGAATTATGAAATGAACCTCATTTTTATGATTTTAGCCTTATCCCTTTCAGCCACAATATCAACCCTTTATGAAATACCTTGGCGGTTCTTGTCGAATAAACGGCTTGCTTTCGTGGCTGTAGCGCCAAGTCTTTCATTTCTCAAACCATGACGTATCATAGCTTCAATCGTTTGATTTTCATCCCCGGTCTCCTCATCGCTTGCGGAGCAGGTATGTCATTTGGCGCTACGGGCATGGAACTGTCCAAGGCTTCAGCCACTGAATTGCGGCAGTTGGCCGAGGGTGGAGATGCTTATGCCCAAGCGGCTTTGGCCATTGCCCTTGCCAATGGAGACAAGGGCTTTCCCATATCAATTATCGAAGCCGAGAAGTGGGCTCGTCAATCTGCCTCTCAAAAACATCCGATAGGTTACTTTGCAATGGGCTACCTGTCTCAAAAACCAATGCTGGCAGCCGACTCGGCCACTCCCGGTAAGTATTTTTTGGCCGCATTTGGTGACAGAAAAGGAGAGCTTGTGAGGACGGCTCTATCGGGTGACCCAATCGCTTGTTATGCCCTCGGCATGATTTTAACATCCGACGAACTTCGCCCGAGGATGATTCCGGATCTTGAACTGGCTGCAAGGCATCACCAAGTTGCCATTGACGCCGGTTATATGCCCTCTGTTTTGCAGCTAGGAATATTGAAGATGGAGGGTATGCTTGCGGCCAAAGACATGGAAGGAGGGCTTGCTCTGGTCCGGCAGGCGGTTTCCATAAATCTTCCCGGAGCTCACAATTATATGGGAGTGGTCAACTTGAAGGGTAGGGGGATGCCTGAGGATCGCGGGACGGCGCTCGTGCACTTTCGTAAAGCCGCCGACCTCGGTCATGGTACTTCCATGATGATTACGGCTCACTTCTATGCCAGCGGGCTCGCCACTCCCGTAGACCTTGATCTTGCCTCCGTTTATGCCCGTCGGGCTGCCGCAATAAAGGAATCCGGGGCCGAGGATAAAATTCTGGAAATTCAAGCATTGGCGGAGTCAGGCGCTTTGGTCGCCACTTCATCCGGTGTTCCCGAACCTGTGGAATCGGGTGTTCCGCCACCACCGCCTCCTCCTCGCTCTTCCGGTAACTTTCCTCCCTCTCCACCGCCCCTGCCGGCCGCACCAGGTCCCGGCGTTACGACTTCCACCCCAACCTATATTCCCAGAGCGCCAAATCCCGCTGAAACAACTTTCGTTCCGGTTGCTCCACCACCTGCCTCTCCACCTCTTACTATACCCACTCCACCACCGCCAACGACATTTACTCCCACGCCCTCCTTTCCCGCACCCTCATCAACTTCAGCTGCTGACACTCGCGAATTGGCCAAGCGCCATTATTCCGGGATTGGTATTCCCGTGGACTATATCACCGCTCGAAGCAATTTTGTGATTGCTGCCAACGCGGGCGACGTTGAGGCTGCCCGCTACCTCGGAATCATTTACCTTCGCGGCAAAGGTGTAGCCAAAGACAGGGTGGAAGCGGCGAAATGGCTGCGCATGGCGGCTGCAGGCGGGGATGTTATGGCAAAGCGAAACCTAGAACTGCTCGAGCAGTTGCTCGCCCCCTGAGGACGCAGCAGGTTTCTAGGTCTGAGTGACTGGGGCTCATTGCCAAAGAATCCCTTTTGCATGAACCCCATAAAGACTGCCGATATCAGTAATTTGGAGGCGATACCTTCGCCTTCTTTGTTGGTTTTCCCGGAACGTGTTGAGGCTAATGTCGATCGTATGCTGGACATGGTGGGCGGTGATGTTTTGCGTCTGCGCCCACATGTCAAGACGCACAAAATGGCGGAGGTGGTTCGGTTGCAGGTGGCCAAGGGCATCACCCGATTCAAGTGTGCCACTATCGCTGAGGCCGAGATGACGGCGATGTCGGGCGGGCTCGACGTCTTGTTGGCTCACCAACCGGTCGGCCCCAACTTATCCCGATTCCTTCAGTTGCAGGATCGTTTCTCGGAAGTATCTTTCTCGGCCGCGGTCGATTCGCAAGAGGTCGTGGAAGCCTTTGAGCGAACGGGCCGGTCGGCAAGCTTGTTCGTGGAC
>CAWVZQ010000049.1:0-12685 GCA_963934405.1 uncultured Opitutales bacterium
ATAATCGACAGTCCATTAAGCGTTACCTACTGACAAGCTTCGCACTCTTCGCCATTGAGCATTGCTTCAATGCTGCAGGCTTTGGCTTCCGCGTCGGTGGACGACTTCTTTGCCGTAGGTTCATCTGAAACAGTATTAGTTTTGGGGTCATTCTGCTTTAAATCAACAGTCGCCTTCTCGATGTTGGAAGCACTGAGCGTGCGCAAGTAATAGGTAGTTTTTAGACCCTGTCGCCAAGCAGCACGGTACATGTGTGAGAGAGCCTTCATTTCGGGCGACCCCAGAAAGAGGTTCACGGATTGGGACTGATCTATCCACTTCTGACGCCGGCCTGCTGCTGCAATTACGTATTCGTATGGGACATCAAACGCAGTCAAGTACTTCTGCTTAAGATCCTCGGGAACGGCTTCTATATCCTTAACCTCGCCGTCGAAATACTTGAGGTGGTCGCTCATCTCCTTCCCCCATAAGCCTTTAGCCTTCAGGTCGCGAACGAGATACTGATTGAGAACCATGAAGTCGCCCGACAAGTTGCTCTTGACGAAGAGGTTTTTGTAAGTGGGTTCGATACATGGAGACGAGCCCATGATATTGGAAATTGTGGCAGTTGGAGCAATGGCGATAACATTGCTGTTTCGCATACCATTCTTGCTAATCTTTTCTCGAACCGGATCCCAATCCATTCTACCGCCTTTGGGAACCTCAACATCCTGACCTCGTTCCTTCTCGAGCAAAGATATTGAATCTTGTGGCAAGATGCCACGATCCCATTTAGATCCCTTGAAACTCGGATAAGAACCTCGTTCAGCGGCCAGATCACTGGAAGCCTCATAAGTGTAGTAGGCAATAGCCTCCATAAATTCGTCGTTGAACTCAACAGCTTGATCAGATGCAAAAGCTATATTTTTGGCATATAGAGCGTTTTGTAAGCCCATGACACCCAACCCAATGGGACGGTGACGATTATTCGAAGTCTTCGCCGCATCAGTTGGGTAAAAATTCACATCGATCACATTATCGAGCGCCCGCACGGCTATTTGTATGGTCTCTCGCATCTTTTTGTGATCGAGGGAACCGTTGGGTTTGAGGTGAGAATCCAGAACAATCGAACCAAGGTTGCACACGGCGGTTTCATCGTGACCGGTGTTGAGAGTTATTTCCGTGCAAAGATTAGAACTGTGTATCACGCCGACGTGATCCTGAGGACTGCGAATATTACAAGTGTCCTTGAACGTGATCCATGGATGCCCCGTCTCGAAAAGCACCTTGAGCATTTGCTTCCAAAGATCGATCGCCGGAATCTGCTCGCTCCAGATTTCACCACTTTCAGCCTTTGCTTCATACTCGATGTACTTTTCATCAAATTTCCGCCCGTAAATCTCGTGAAGATCCGGCACCTCGTTGCTTCGAAACAGAGTCCACTTTTCTCGAGACTCCATCCGCTTCATGAACAGATCGGGAATCCAATTGGCAGTGTTCATGTCGTGAGTACGACGACGATCATCCCCGGTATTCCGACGAAGTTCGAGAAACTCCAAGATGTCGTTGTGCCATGTTTCAAGATAGGCGCACCCCGAACCCTTGCGCTTGCCGCCTTGGTTTACCGCACAGAGTTGATCGTTGTGCAATTTGAGAAAGGGAATGACACCCTGGCTATCCCCATTCGTGCCTTGAATGTAGCTGCCTGTACCGCGAACAGATGTCCAACTGCCACCCAAGCCCCCGGCCCATTTTGAAAGAAATGCGTTTTCCGCAATCCCTCGATACATTATAGACTCAATCGTGTCGTCTACCTTGTAGAGATAGCAGGAAGAGAGCTGCGAATGCAGGGTCCCGGAGTTAAAAAGGGTCGGTGTAGACGAGCAGAAACGACGACTTTTGTACAAGTTGTATAGATCGATGGCTTTTTGCTCAGCATTTTCTTCCTCGTGAGCAAAAATACCCATGGCCACGCGCATCCAGAAGAACTGAGGACTCTCCAAGCGACGAGGAGTGGTAGATGTCTTGTCGACAATTAGGTAACGATCGTAAAGGGTTTGGATGCCAAGATAATCAAAATCCAAGTCGGCAGAAGGATCTAAGGCATTTGCAATTTTTTTCAGATCGTAATTGCAGAGCTTTGGATCCAAGCGTTCTATTTCAACACCTCTCTTAAGGTACTTCTTGAATGCTCGCTGATGAAACGTCTTCAGTTGTTCATGGGTGTTGTCCGCCACATTCCAACCCAATACTTCCTCGTAAACGTAGCTCAGGAGGATTCGCGCGGCAAACTTGGCAAAATCCGCATCTCGCTCAATGAGAACCTTTGAGTTGAGAATAATGGTGGTCTTAAGATCGTCCTCCTCGATTTCCGAGAAAACGGAACGACGCAGTTCTTCCTCAATCTGGTCGGGAGTCAGACAAAGAGTTAGCCCAATGGAAGCAAATTCGATTCGTTTCTTCAGGTCGACGCCATCCCAGAAAAAAGTGCTTCCGTCCGCCTTTTGGACCACGATCATGGAATCCTGCTTGATCTCGGGAAAAGGATTCCGTGAATCTCTTTCCACCCGGCGACGGGCTCGATAGAGGATATATGCTTCGGCCACCTTGAAGTGCCCCATCCGCATCAGTTCCTCTTGAACGAGATCCTGAACGTCCTCGATATTGATGTAGTTTTGTCCAGTGGACAAAGCCTTGCGAGTAACCTCCGCTGAAACCTTAACGGCAGATTCGGAATCAAAACGAAGTGAAAGGAAAGCCTTTCGGACAGCTACTTCAATCTTGCTGAGATTCCACGGTACAACTTGACCGTTCCGCCGGATAAGGCGGAGCGCGGGTGCGGCGGCACCTGAATCAGTTCCGCCGCTACCCGACTTGCTCCCCCCCGCATTGGAACGAGAAAAAACTAGGCTTTTGGCCACATCGTAAGCGTCGTTCTCCACGAGTACCTTCTCGATAAGTCGATACAGTTCCTCGTAGGTCACACGATCCGAATCGTTATTCTCGTCGTCTATTGTGCGCTCGACCAAACGATCAGCGACACTCCGGGTCGACTCCACCACGAGTTCCCGGTTTTTTTCGGTGTATATATCTTCTTCTTCCCGTGAGATCATCAGGTCGGTCAACGCCTCCCCGATAACCTCAGCCACCTCCGCGATCTCAAAATCGCGATCACCCGCACCATCATCAATTCGTACCTTCGGCACCTCGAAACGATTATCGCCCAGTGCTCCGGCCCAATCGAAACTGGGCTTTTGCTCTCGAGGTGTTTCGGAAATTTTTTCCAAGACACGATCTTCTTCGAAGGTTAAGTTACGCATAAGACTATACTCTCCCTGGTTATTGTATGTTTCAGTCCGTGGGATTGTCATCGCGTCAGAGCTCGTCATCGGAAACTTCGCTCAACGATGATCTTTTCTGATAATCCGTCACCGTACCCTCAAAGAAATTTTGCTCCTTCTGAACATCCATCATCTCAGCCAACCAAGGGAATGGATTAGACGCCGATGGGTTCAAAGGTTCCAAACCAACACCGTTGAGGCGACGATCCGCAATAAAGTCTATGTACAAGCAAAACTCTTCGGCACTGAGACCAACGGAATTCACTGGTAGACAATCCTTTATGAAATCCTTTTCCAGTTCCACGGCCTCTATCATCAGACCAGTCAATTCTTTTTGAAAATCAGGAGTCCAAATCTCTGGATTTTCATCAATCAAGGCTCGAAACAAATTACGTAAATTTTCGATATGATTGGACTCGTCTCGCAAAGTGTAACGAAACATCTGCCCAATTCCAGGAAACTTGTTCTGCCTGTAAAGACTTAGAATCATGCCGAAGAGGCCATAAAACTGGGTGCCTTCCATGCATTGGCCGAAGACGAATACATTTTTCGCAAACTCTTTTTTCTCAGAAGTTTGCGTCAAATCCATATCTCTACGCAAACCTTTAGATACTTTGGTCACGAAATCATTCTTTCGATGAATAGTTTCGACCTGCTCGAACATCGCCTCGCATTCGTGAGGGTTGATACCCAACGAACTAATCATGTACAATAGACTATCCGCATGTATGTTCTCCTCATGGGCGTGACGCCCAAGCACTAGTTTGAGTTCGGGAGCAGTCACCAATTCGCGAATCACATGCTGGATGTTGTCGCCCACGATTCCTTCTGCCGCGGAGAAGTAACCTATGCCCATCATAATTATCCAACGCTCGCCTTCGCTAAGCTCAAACTGGCTTTTCCATTGTTCGACATCCTTTTGCATTGGTATGTCCTCAGGTTCCCAGTGGTTTGCCTTCATCTTACGATAGAGATCGTACGCCCATTGATACTTAAGAGGTAGTAAATTGAATGCCATGGTGTCGCGGCCATTTATCACTTTCTTGCCTTCGTAGGCCGCGATGGCCTTTTGTTCATCTAAGACAAAAACTTTTTCTCCGATTTTATAGGTCTTTTCCATGGCTTTATTTCTCTATGTCTCGGTGGATTTGACTACTAATTCCACCATTTCAATCAATTTTCGCATTAATTTTAAGCAAGTTCTGTCGAATGTCATGCGATAGATTCGCAGACAATTCGCCGTAAGGAAATTTCACCATGAGTTGGCAAGAAGGAAAAGAAAAGGAAAAAATTAAAAAAAGATGAAGTTCGGTACGAATTCCACAATATAGAGGGCCAGATCCTTGTCGTAAATACTGCATATAGTCTTGTGAATAACTTTTTAATAATTTCGGAAAAAGAAAAACATTGAAATCAAGGTCCTTTTTAAGGCAACTTAGTCAAGTCTTTTTATTGCCCCTTTCGCAAGAAAAAGTTGTTCCAAATTGTCCCCGCCTTCTCCCGGAGTTGTTCACATCCGGCTTTTCGGGGGGCAATGTTGCGAAACAAGTGCCTCTCGCATGCAAAACAAACTTAAATCACAACGGATATTCAGACCCAGTCCTGCAATGGAGCGAGCGGACTTTGGCAATTATTTCCCTCGTTCCTCGCTAAAACTTCTCCGAGAAGGTAAATCGATCCGGTAACGACAAACGGAACCTCGTCAGCTTCCACAGATTCTGAGCGAGGGAACTCGCGCACAACTGTAGAGCGGGAAACTTTTCCGGAAAACCCTCCGGGTATCGCTTCCTCCATGATTTCGTAGGTACAGGCACGGGGTTGATTAGGGACAAGTAGACGAATTTCTCGAGCATAGCGGGCAACCACCTCCATCAGATCCTTGGCTCGATCTTCGCCTAAGGTTCCGACCAGGACCACAGGCTTTTCTCCCAAACCCCGAAGATGTTCGTCCAGGCACCGGCAACCCTCGGCATTATGGGTGGCATCAAGAATAACCGTCCTCCCGCATACCTCTATTTCTTGCCAGCGCCCGGGCCATTGGACTTCTAAAAGTGCATTGCGGCATTTCGACATTTGCAAAGTAAAACGATCGCGGAGTAATTCGCAGGTCGCAATGGTCACAGCGCCATTTCTTCTTTGAAAAGACCCTGCCAGAGAAGTCTTGGGCAATTCCATGCCCTGAAGCCGAGAAGTCACGATCACCCGGCATTCGAGATCCGCGGCTATTTCACGCACAACGGCTTCCGCTTCCTCGGGCAACCATCCCAGAACCACTGGTTTGCGCATTTTTAGAATACCGGCTTTTTCGCGAGCGATGGAAGCGATATTATGACCTAGAATATCGCAATGGTCCAACCCTATCGAAGTGATTACGGATACGACTGGTTCCACAATATTGGTGGCATCCAGTCTTCCCCCCAAACCTGTTTCTACAATAGCGACGTCCACCTGATCACGGGCAAAGACGTGAAAGGCCATTGCCGCGACAAACTCAAAAAAGGAGGGATATAATTCATGCGAACTAGGCAAAGCTTGATCAGCGAGCGAACGCATCCAATCGACGCAATCAACGATTTCTTGATCAGAAATCTCTTGGCCGTCGACCCGAATGCGTTCACCAAGTCGTACCAAGTGAGGAGAAGTGAA
The DNA here is from genome assembly GCA_963934405.1 of uncultured Opitutales bacterium. Classification (GTDB taxonomy): domain Bacteria; phylum Verrucomicrobiota; class Verrucomicrobiia; order Opitutales; family Seribacteraceae. Next base: position 5,967 of record CAWVZQ010000049.1, read on the forward strand.
AAGACCTGTCTTAAACCCGTTCGCTCGAAAACATGCTTCAAGCATAGCGCAAACGGAGCCTTTGCCGTTAGTTCCTGCAACGTGGATGATCGGATATTGTCGTTCCGGATGCCCCAATAGTCGGGCAAAGGCCTTCATCCGATCAACCCCAAAAGCAGACCCGCGATTTCGCAGGCCAAACAAAAAGCTTACGGCGTCCTCGATCGAGGTAGACAATCTAGGAACCGGCTCGCCGGCTTCGCGATGGATTCTTGCCATTCTTAGAGGCAGAAACTTTGGCGGTGGACTTGATTTTGGCGGCCGAACGTTTCTTAGCTTCGGGTTTGGGTTTAGCAGAAGACTTTTTATGCGGGCCACAAAAGAGATTCAGCAAGTTGCTGATACGTCCACGAAGTTCATGTCGTGAAACAATTTGGTCGAGGAGACCTCGATCTAGTAAAAATTCTGCGGTCTGGAAGCCCTCCGGTAAATCAGCTTGAGTGGTTTCCTTGATTACTCGACGACCAGCAAAACCTACGAGAGCTCCGGGTTCGGAAATAATAACGTCTCCCAAAGAAGCAAAGCTGGCCATAACTCCGGCCATGGTGGGATTAGTAAGCACCGAGACGTAAGGTAACTTGGCTTTGGCAAGCTTGGAAAGCGCAGCACTGGTCTTAGCCATTTGCATGAGGCTCAGAATACCCTCATACATACGAGCCCCTCCCGAGGCAGAAACGATTATCACGGGCATACCGCCCTCGAGTCCGCGTTCGATTGCTCGCGTAATTTTTTCCCCCACGACAGAACCCATGCTGCCACCAAGAAAACGAAAGTCCATAACGGCCAAGCTCACCTCGCGGCCGTTCATTTTACCCACGCCACAAAGTACGGCATCCGGCATGCCGGTTTTCTTAATGTTTGCCTCAAGTTTATCTTTATAGGAAGCCGCTCCGGTGAAATTAAGGGGATCCTTGGAGGAAACGCCGGCGTCACACTCGACGAAAGTATCCTTGTCCAAGAGCGATTCCACTCGGTCAGGTGCGTGCAAGGGGAAATGATACCCACTGGCGGGAACGACCATTAGGTTTTTCTTGAGGTCCTTGACGTAGACCATTTCCCCGGAGCCGGGACATTTGGTCCACATGCCCTTGGGGATGCTGTCTCTGGATCTGGCCTTTACCGTAGAATATTGAGGTTTTGAAAAAATCGCCATGATTCGAAGTTCGTTACTGGATTTTAACCGTGACCGAGAGCTGCAACGTCTACCTGCTCCAATCCGGCCTCGAGAAGGACTCCGGCGCAAGCGTCAAGAGTTGAGCCTGTAGTGAAAACATCATCAACAACCACATATCTTCTGCTCTTATCCAAGCGCGTTCTTGGTTTAAGAGCAAAGGCATTTTTGACGTTTGTCATACGAGCTTCTCGACTGAGACGAGTTTGAGTACGAGTATTACGGGTTCTGACAAGGACTGGCTCGACCTTCAAACGTATATCAAAGCACGCAGAAAGAGCTTCCGTAATCCAAACGCTTTGGTTGTAGCCACGTTGACGCAAGCGTCGCCGATGCAAAGGTACGGGCACCAAGACCGCGTCTTCCAAGTGATTGAGCATGTCGGAACTGTGTTGTAAAAGTGCCGGCAAATCACCCAAAAGCGAACGATCGCCATGATATTTGACGCCATGAATGAAACTCCTTCCCACCCCCGTCGAAAGAAACAGGGCCCGACCCTTGCCGAAAGAGGGTTGCAAATCTCTGCAGTGGGGACAGTGGCAAGCGACCATTTCCACGCCGGGCGAAGGCAAACCGCAACGATCACAAAATGGACGACGTATCCAGTCGATGTTTCCGGCGCACAATTCGCAAACTCGCCGAAAAGGGCCGTCCTCGACAGGTTCCCCGCATCCGGGGCAATCACCCGGCATCAATATCTCGAGCAGGTCTTGGCCCGTCTGAAGAGCAAACTTTGGGAAATTCATACTTTTGGCCTTCGGTAGTACACTTTTTCCAAGCTAAGCCCTCGGGCTGGAGCGGTTTTTACCATTTGCGTTCGCTCACGTCTCTCGAGCAGGTCGCGAATATCATCCGGTTCAAGTTTACCAATCCCTACGTCGAACAAGGCTCCGACTATGCTGCGGACCATCTTATATAAGAAGCCACCGCCCAATGCCTTGATCTTTATACGCCTGCCCGACCTAGCAACCTCTAGTCGCCATAATTCTTTTATTGGACTCTCTTTTTCGCCGCTGCCGCGAGAGGCTGCAAAGGAAGAGAAATCATGACGCCCAACAAGGTGATCAGCACCTTTGCGCATGGATGCAACATCCAGCGTTCGATTTTTCAACGAGTGAACATAGCGCATTTCCAAGGGCAAAGCATGTCCCTCCACGGCACGATAAACATAACACTTGCCTTTGGCGGAACAAAGGGCGTGAAAGCTCGATGGAACCTCAACCAGTTCGAGAGGTTGAATATCCTCGGGAAGTCGAACTCGCAACGCATTTAGAAGTTTGTCCGAACCGTGCCGCCATGCCGCGTCGAAATGGAAAACTTGACCGAGTGCGTGAACACCTGCGTCCGTTCGTCCTGCCCCTATTGTTTTTGTTTTTTTGGTGAAAGTCTTTTGCAGGGCTTGCTCGATACAGCCTTGGACGGACTGCCCGTTGGGCTGTTTTTGCCAACCACGGTAATTAGTTCCGTCGTAGGAGCAGAGACACCTCCATCGACTGGGTAAGTCATTCGCCTCACTCAAGATTCAAGCTCCGTATAATCCTCGGGATCGGGCAAAAGAAATGGATGCCGTTCCTCTAAAAAGTCTCTCAATATCAATGTAGCAGCGGCGGAATCCAACTCACCTGTTTCTTTTCCGGGCATTCGTTTTCGCGATGCCTTCAAGTCTTCCGAAGCGGCGTGTGTGGTTAGTCGCTCGTCGACTTTCCGAACAGGTAGCCCGAAACGTTTCTCAAGCTCGACGACGTAAGCGTCGACCTCCCGAACCCTCGTACCCGGAGTGCCATCCATATTCAAGGGATAACCAACAACGAGTTCTTCCACCTGACGGATTCTTACTACATTGTCCAGTTGCTCGAAGCTGCCCTCCAACTCAACTCCGGGAATTGCGGATATGGGAATGGCAACGCCAAGCTCATCGGCAAAAGCCAATCCAATCCGCTTGCGACCATAGTCGATTCCAAGATAATTGGTCATGGGACAGAAACTAGCAAAACGCGTCAAACGAGCTTTTCGCCATCTTTGACTTCAACTACCTTTCGAGTAAGGTCCTTTATGTCTTGGGCCATATCCTTCCGGCAGACCAAAGTAGCGTCGGCGGACTGCACGACGATTAAATCATCCACACCGAGCAAAGCCACCAAATGTCCGTCCTCGGCATAGGTCACGTTGCCCTTGGACTCCAAGGCGAGACCTGCCCCTCGAAAGACGTTTCCCATTTCATCCGCAGGGAAGTGACGCTCGATCGCGGGCCACTCGCCCACGTCGTCCCAGTCGAAAGCGGATTCCAGCACCGCCACGTTCTCGGCCTTTTCCATAACGGCAAAATCCACGGAGATCTTGGTCAGCGTAGGGTAAACGGACTGCATGGCTTCATCTAGAGAAGCCTCTTCGATCCAAGCATCGTCGAGTTCATTGATACCCGAGGCAAGGTCGGGAGCGTGGCTCGCAATGGCTTTCAAGATCACCTCGGGCCGCCAGACGAACATGCCGGCATTCCAAAGATAATCGCCTGAAGCAACGTAACTCTCGGCGGTCTCGCGATCAGGCTTCTCAACGAAGCGAACGGCATTGTAGAGAGTTCGCCCGCCGGGTTCACCGCAAGGTTCCCCGCGCTGTATGTAGCCGTAACCAGTGGCAGGTTCTGTTGGTCGAATACCTATCGTTACAAGTAAATCCTGAGTTTCGGCCGCCTCAAAAGCCGAATCGAGAATTGTTCGAAAACCTAGGTTGTCCTCGATCACGTGATCCGCGGGTAACATCGCAAAAGCGGCGGAGGGATTCTCTCGCTGAACAAGCAAAGCCGAAAGAGCAACGGCTGCGGCGGTGTCTCTACCCTCTGGCTCTCCAACTACCCGCTCGGGCAAAAGATTCGGACAAGTTTCAAGAACTGCATCCCGTTGCTCGGAGTTCGTAACCACGAAAACATTTTCGACTGGAACCAAGCCGTCAAGACGATTCACGGTCTGCACGAGCATGGGCTCGTCTCCCACGATGGGCAAGAGATGCTTGGGACGACGCAAACGGCTTTGGGGCCAAAAACGTTCTCCGCGACCACCTGCCATAATTACCACGTATCGGTTGTTCATATTCTCAGAAGCAACGAATGAATGCACTCTTTGGCGAGAAAAAAGGCCAACTAGGAAAACTCGAGCATCCAATTGCAATCCTCATTCGACAAAATCAAATCCGGCATCGCGCTTGCCATGCCGCTCGCTTTCTACATAATGCCAAGGCTTTTCCATATTTCAAGGAACTATGAAACGCACCCATCACTGCAACGAACTCCGCAAAGCCGACGCCGGATCCCCCGCCAACATCGCAGGTTGGATCGACTCCGTACGAGATCACGGAGGAATTCTCTTCATCGACCTCAGAGATCGCGAAGGCAAAACCCAGCTCGTGCTGGATCCCGAGAACTTGGAACTAGCAAAGGTTTTCGGTGAGCTTAAGCCAGAAAGCGTCATCCAAGCCTCCGGAGAAGTCCGCGAACGAGATGGGGATACCGCAAACGCCAACCTCCCCACGGGAGAAGTGGAGATCCACGTCGCCGAGTTGATGATCCACAATCAGTCCAAGACACCTCCTTTCCCCATGGACGACGAGGCAGACCGAGTAGGCGAGGAGCTGCGACTCGCCCATCGCTACTTGGATCTTCGAAGGCCAAAAAACTTAGAGACCCTCAAACTTCGCCATAAGGCCAGTAAGGCCATCCGCGACTATTTCGACGCCAATGGCTTTCTCGACGTTGAAACACCCATGCTATTCAAGAGCACTCCGGAAGGAGCTCGTGAATTCCTCGCCCCCAGTCGCCTCAACCCGGGCAAGTTCTATGCCCTCCCCCAGTCGCCCCAGCAATACAAGCAGATGTTAATGGTCGCGGGCGTGGAGCGCTATTACCAGCTGGCGCGTTGCTTCCGAGACGAGGATCTGCGGGCAGACCGTCAACCCGAGTTCACCCAGGTGGATGTCGAGATGTCGTTCATCGACCGCGAAGACATGTACCCCTTAATAGAGGGATTGTTGAAAAAAGTTTGGCAAGAAACTCTGGGAACTGAAATAGAGACTCCCTTTCTTCGCATGCCCTTTGAGGAAGCCATGAACCGCTTCGGTTCCGACAAGCCCGATATGCGTTTCGGCCTAGAAATAAAAGACTTTTCCGACACCTTTAGGGAATCTGATTTCAAAGTCTTCTCCGGAACGATCGCAAACGGTGGCTCGGTAAAGGCATTCAATGCCAAAGGGTTGGCCGACCTCACGCAAGGAGAACTCAAGCACCTTGAGGAAACCGCCAAGTCTCTTGGAGCCAAAGGATTGGCATTCATCAAGTCTGAAAACGGTGAATGGAAATCGCCCATTCTCAAATTCCTATCACAGTCCGAACAAGACAAGCTTCGAGAAGACCTCTCTGTAGAAGACGGGGACATAATTTTCTTCGCGGCAGGCGATTGGGAAAACTCCTGCAACATTTTAGGCCGCGTTCGGTTGGAGTCCGCCACCCTGTTGGAAAAACGAGGAAAGATCGAACGATCTCCGAGGGACTGGAAATTCCTATGGGTGATCGACTTTCCTCTCATGAGCCATGACGAGGAACAAGGCCGCTACGTAGCCACTCATCACCCTTTCACTTCTCCGGTGCCGGAAGACATTGAGCTGCTGGACTCGGAACCCAAGAAGGTAAGGGGCCAACACTACGATATAGTTCTGAACGGAGTCGAACTTGGTGGTGGATCCATTCGGATTCACCAACCCGACTTACAAAAGAAAGTTTTCGAAGAAATTCTCGCCATACCTGCCGACGTCGTAAAAAGCCGGTTCGGCTACATGCTGGAAGCTTTTTCCTTTGGCGCGCCTCCTCATGGCGGGATTGCACTTGGGTTAGATCGGCTCGTCGCCATTCTGGCAGGGAGAGACAGTATCCGAGACGTCATAGCTTTCCCAAAGACTCAGAAAGGTCAGGATCTAATGACGGACAGCCCAAGCGCCGCAACCGACAAACAACTCCGAGACCTTCACATCCGTTCGGTTCTCCCCGAAAGCGATTAACGGATACTCGTCTTTCAGAACTAAAACCTCTCCGGGACAATACAAATCCGGACAATACAAGTTTCGGGATCAGCCCGAAAAACGAATAGCATCGTTCGCTGCGGGGAAACTGGAGAAAGACGTTTTGGTTGCATTTCATTCGTTCCGAGTTCGAATCGAAAGCGCGAACTTAATGCTCGGGAAATGAGTAATTATGAAAAAAAATCATTTTCTGACATATTTTTAGTCAATTTCGATTCTGAGGAACAGTTGGCGCGGTAGTTGCAAAATCCTAAATTGAATAGGATCAATCCATCCACAAACCACTCAACTACGAACTGATAAGAAAGATAAATCATGTTAAATAAGAAAATTGTGCCATGGTTCGCGGGATCGCTTATGCTAGCGCTCCTCGGACTAATGTCGTTCACGAATCAAGGGTTCGCCCAAGATAACGCTACAGCAAGTCCTGACGCTCCTGAAGCAG
>CAWVZQ010000050.1:0-12580 GCA_963934405.1 uncultured Opitutales bacterium
CGACTCCAAAGGCGATAGCAAAAAGGATTAACGTGGACTCTTCGGGGCGATCAATCTTACGGTTACGTCCATGAATTCGTTGATTCACTTCCCTTTTATCTGGATGAATCTACTGTGTGTTGCAGTTTTTATTATCGGAATTTTTTATCTTTGGATTAATTACGAAAATCGGGACGATAAAAAATACCGTAAAATGGCTGCTCAATCGCTTTTTCACTGTGTAAAGTGTGGCGAATTGTTCCAAACCCGAGGCCATAGAGAAACCGCAGATTGTCCTGCCTGCAATAAGAATAACTTGCGTCTGCGTTTCTGATTAGTCAGGAACGGTTTCCCATGCCGCAAACCATTATTGTTCTCGATTTCGGATCGCAATACACGCAGGTCATTGCCCGACGCATTCGCGAGGCGAATGTTTTCTCTAAAGTCCTCCCTTTTGACACTCCCGTTAAACAACTGGAGAGGCTTTCCCCGTCTGGCATTATTCTTTCCGGTGGTCCAGCCAGTGTTCTGGCGAAGGATGCCCCCAAGCCCGATCCTGCCTTGTTTCGTATGGGATTACCTGTTCTCGGGATATGTTATGGCTTGCAACTCATGGGCAACATGCTCGGGGGAAAAGCTGAAACCAGCGAACTGAGAGAATACGGTCGAGGGGAACTTAAAACGATCAGAAAGGGAGGGCTGTTTAAGGGACTTCCACCGAAATTTATTGTTTGGAATTCTCACGGAGACCGTCTCTCGAAACTTCCGAAAGGTTTTAGAGCAGTGGCTTCCTCCGAAAATTCCGAGTTTGCCGCGATTGAAGATCCCAAACGACGCTTTTATGGCCTCCAATTTCATCCCGAGGTTGAGCATACGGATGGAGGGAGGGAACTGCTCCACAATTTCCTTCAAAAAATTTGTGGATGTAAGGCCGATTGGCGTCTCGATGACTTTACCAAGAAAACGATCTTGGACCTTCGCGATGTCGTTGGCGACAAGCGAGTTCTTCTCGGTCTCAGTGGCGGAGTGGATTCCTCGGTTGCAGCAGCTCTTCTTCATCGGGCGATAGGCGAAAATCTCACATGCGTCTTTGTCGATAACGGTCTTCTTCGTCTTAATGAGCGAAGTGAAGTCGAACAACTGTTTAGAGATAACTTTCCCTCGCGCCTCAAGGTGATTAACGCTTCATCTCTTTTCCTGAAGAGGCTGAAGGGGGTTTCTGACCCCGAGCGCAAAAGAAAAATCATCGGAAAAACCTTTATTGAAGTTTTTGATAATGCCGTCAAAAGCATTGGCAGCGTCGAATTTTTGGCTCAAGGAACTCTCTATCCGGATGTCATTGAAAGCATTCCGATTGCCGGTAATCCGGCTGCTGTCATCAAAAGTCATCACAATGTGGGTGGACTGCCCAAGAAAATGAAGCTCAAATTGATCGAGCCTCTTCGTGAGCTTTTTAAAGACGAAGTCCGTGAAGTTGGTCTTGGCTTGGGGTTGCCGAAGGATGTCCTTTATCGGCATCCCTTTCCTGGGCCGGGATTGGCCGTGCGTATCGTTGGCGAAGTTACCCGACCCCGTTTGCGCGTTCTCCGTGAAGCTGATGCGATTTTTCAGGAAGAGCTGTTCGACTCTCGACAATACTATAAACTTTGGCAGGCATTTTGCGTGTTCCTGCCAGTCCGGAGCGTGGGGGTCATGGGGGACGAACGAACCTACGAAAACGTCATTGCAATTCGGGCCGTAACTAGTAGCGATGCGATGACTGCCGATTGGGCAAAGTTGCCCGACAAGCTATTGCGCACGGTCTCAAATCGAATAATCAATGAAGTTAAGGGAGCAAATCGGGTTGTCTACGATGTAAGTTCTAAACCACCCAGCACTATAGAATGGGAGTAAGCAATCCTCCTAGTACAAGCCTTTTCGAAATGCAGCATCTAGACGGGGAAGATTCAGAGTTGTTTGACAAGCTCGCGTCAATCTCGAGTTCATCTCGAAATCCTGAAGTAGAGAGTGCAGTGGCCTCCATTTTGAAAAAGGTTTGTGACGAGGGTGACGACGGACTGTTGTCTTTTACCTCTCAGTTTGACCAAGCTTCCCTGTCTTCCGCCGAGCAGTGCGTAACTGCATCGGAATTCAGCCAGGCTAAAGAAGCTCTCGAGTCGCGGGATCGATCAGCAATCGAGGAAGCAATCGAAAATGTTCGTGCATTCCATTCTCATTGTCAAAGCGAAGACTGGATGTCTACCAATTCGCATGGCGGTGCCGTTGGCGAGCGATACTATCCTTTGCGGCGAGTTGGAATTTATGTGCCTGGCGGTCAAGTACCTTTAGTTTCTACTGTTATAATGACGACAGTCTTAGCCAAAGCCGCAGGTGTTCCCGAGATAGCCGTTACCACACCGCCGAGACCTGATGGAACGATTGCACCGCCTTTGCTTGCCGCCCTTTCTCTTTGTGGGGTGGAGGAGGTTTACAAGGCGGGGGGTGCACAAGCTGTGGCCGCACTTGCCTATGGTACAGAAACGATTGCTCCCGTTGATAAAATTTTCGGTCCAGGCAATGCCTATGTGAATGAGGCGAAGCGGCAGGTTTTCGGTACGGTCGGCATAGACCTTTTGCCCGGACCGAGCGAGGTAATGGTCGTCGCTGATGAGACTGCCCGCCCCGCTTATGTCGCTGCCGCCCTTTTGGCTCAAGCTGAACATGGTTCTGGCAAGGAAAAGGTGTTTCTCCTTTGTTTGGACGAAAATATTCTTCGACTATCCCTTGCCGAGACAGAAAAACAATTGGATACCCTTTCTCGCCGAGATGCTATTCGTAGCGTTCTCAAAACCGGGTTATTCGCTATTCGGGTTAGCTCCGAAAAACGAGTTTTTGAAGTGGCTAACTTCGTAGCTCCGGAGCATTTGGAACTACAGATAGACGATTCAAAGGTTGAACGCTTTACTTCCTCAATTACTACCGCAGGTTCTATTCTTCAAGGGCATTACACACCAACGGTGTTAGGTGATTTTGCGGCAGGGCCTAGTCATGTTCTGCCTACGGGTCGAACCTCTCGTTTCTCTGCAGGTTTGCGTCTTAGCGATTTCTTTCGTCGCTCCAGCATCGTACGCTACGACCTTGAGGCTCTTTGTAAGGCCGAAGAAGTGATCTCTCGTTTTTCCGCCATGGAAGAGTTGGATGCTCACGGTCGCTCTCTGTCGATCCGCTTCGAAAACTTTCAGTAAAGGTGTCCTCTCCAGTTTCGCGCGTCCTGCCCCACATACAGGTGCATTCCTGCTACGTTCCTGGCGAGCAACCTTTGGGAAGGCAAGAAGTAATCAAGCTCAACACCAACGAAAACCCCTATCCGCCCTCACCGTATGTTGTTGCCGCGATAAATGACGAAATTTCCAAACTTCGTTTATATCCGAACCCAACTTCTTTGCCACTCCGAGAAGCAATCGCTGATCTGCATGATCTGGAACCGAATCAAGTATTAGTGGGAAATGGATCCGATGATATCTTGAACCTTTGCGCCCGTTGTTTTGCGGATCACGATCATCCCGTGGGCATGACTTCTCCCAGCTATTCTCTGTATTCAGTTCTCGCTTCACTTCAACACGCTCCACTTGTTGAAGTTCCTTTTGGGGATGAGTTTGGGCTGGATTTGTCCGACCTCCTTGCTTGCGAAGCCAATTTATTTTTTCTCACAACCCCCAACGCGCCTTCGGGGACGGCTTTTGCCAACGATTTTCTAAGTGCTTTTCATGATGGTTTTCCTGGGATTCTCGTTGCCGACGAAGCTTATGCCGACTTTGCGCCACACAATGCCGTAGGGTTGCTTGCCGACTGCCCTCGTCTGATCATCACGCGAACTCTCTCGAAGTCTTACGGGTTAGCCGGGTTACGAGTCGGGTATGCTCTCGGAGATTCCGGGCTTATCGAGGTTCTTAACAAGGCTCGCGAAGTCTACAATGTCGATAGGCTTGCCCAAGCTGCGGCAATTGCTTCAATTCGAGACCAATCTTACTTCCGAGATACAACGGAAAAAATCAAATCTACTCGCAAAAATACGCTGGATGACTTTCGCTCCCGCAACTGGAAAACCTACGAGAGCGCCGCCAACTTTCTTTTTACTGAACCAAGGACGATGAGCGGCGAGGTCGGTCTCGAAGTAGCGGAGAACCTTTTCTGCCATCTCAAGCAAAATGGTATCCTTGTTCGCCGCTTTCCCAATCATTCTTTGACTTCTTCGTTCTTACGCATCAGTATTGGACTGGAGGATGAAATGATCATGTTGAAGGAGACTCTAAGGAAATGGAAAACACACGAATAGGTGAAGTTTCGCGGGAGACTAATGAAACCTGCGTTAATCTCTCTTTGAATCTCGACGGAGAGGGCAAAGGGGAAATCAAAACAGGTGCTCCTTTCTTTGACCATATGCTTGAGCTTTTTGCCCGTCATGGTTTCTTCGACCTCTCGGTGGATGCCCGCGGCGACGTAGAAGTGGACTACCATCATCTGGTGGAGGATACGGGTTTGGCCCTAGGTCAGGCAGTGCGTAAGGCATTGGGCAACCGTGCCGGCATTACTCGCTACGGCTTCTTTGTCTTACCCATGGACGAAACCCTCGTAACTGTCTCCTTGGATCTGAGCAACCGTCCATACCTAGTTTATAATGCCGAGCCCCCCGTAACTTTTGTTCGCGACTTCAATGTGAATTTGTTCAAGGAATTTTTTCAGGCTTTTGCCAATGAAGCCGGAGCCAACCTTCATGTTCGCCTCGAATACGGTGAAGAACCGCACCATGTGGTGGAAGCGGTTTTCAAGGGATTTGCCCGTGCTCTAGACGCGGCCACACGTCATGAACCTCGTCTCGGGGGAGCGATACTTTCAACCAAGGGTACGCTTTCCGAGTGAAGTTTTATTGCGACTTGCCATAGCACGTGTGATGATGGGGCAGAAGTTGGCCGTAATCGATTACGGCACAGGCAACATTCGAAGTGTCGTGAAGGCTTTCGAGAACTTGGGTTCCGAAGTGATTTTGGCAACCAATCCTTCGGCTGCAGAAACTGCATCAGCTCTAGTATTTCCCGGACAAGGTTGTTTCCCTGATTGCATGGGTGCTTTAAAGAGCAGTGGATTCGATGTCCTCTTGAAGGAATGGATAGCGGCGGATAGGCCATTTTTCGGTATTTGCCTAGGCCTACAAGTACTTTTTGAATGGTCGGAAGAGGGTAATGCTCCAGGCCTTTCCATCTTTCCGGGAAAGGTGTCTAGATTTTGTCTGCCTGCAGAATTCAAGGTGCCTCACATGGGCTGGAATAGCCTAGTGTTTTCGGAAACTACTCCCAAGTGGTTACGGACGGGATTGGCCGATGGAGACCAGTTTTACTTCGTTCACAGTTACCGAGTGGAACCCGAGAACGATGATATAGTTTTCTCACGAACCGATTATGGCGGAGAGTTCGTCAGCGGTATTACTTCAAAAAATTGTCAGGCTACGCAGTTTCATCCCGAAAAAAGTCAGGCAAAAGGATTGCAAATCTACCGAAATTTTCTTGATAATGTAAACCATCCCTAATCTCGCGGCAGGCTACCCTGTGGTTCTGCTTTTTGTTTTTCCGCTCATCCTTTATTTTGCCTCATGGAAGATTCGGCCACTATTCGTATCGGCAACGATAATTACGACCTATCAATTATTACTGGAACGGAGGACGAGAGCGCCATAGACGTCCGGTCTTTTCGCAAGCAGAGTGGCCTCATTACCTTTGACGATGGTTACGGCAATACCGGTTCTTGCGAAAGCAAGGTTACGTTTATAGACGGCGACAAGGGAATTCTTCGCTACAGAGGTTATCCCATCGAAGAATTAGCCGAAAAATCAACTTTTCTCGAATCCGCCTATCTCGTTATCTATGGGGAGCTTCCAAACCATGACCAATTGCAGGCTTTTCGCCACCGTGTTTCTGCCGCCGGCGTTCTTCCCGAGTCGGTAGCTAGCGTCATAGAGGCCTTTCCTCAGGACGCTCACCCTATGGCGGTTCTTTCGGCCGGTATTCATGCGCTCGGCACCTGCCATCCCGACAAGATTTCGAACGACCGAGTCAAAGACTTGGCAGTCTTCGACGAATCTGCCGCAATCATTATTTCGGCGATTCGTAAGATTGCCGCTCGGCACCACCGATTCCGCATGGGGCTTGCGCCTGTCAAAAGTAATCCGGAAAAGACTTACTGCGAGAATTTTCTCTCCATGATGTTTTCCAAGACCGACAACGGTGAAGCTGTCCCTCCCGCAGTAAGTAAAGCCTTGGATCTCATTTTTCTTCTGCATGCCGATCATGAGCAAAATTGTTCCACTTCCACTGGCCGAATGATTGCGTCAGGCGGGGCGAACCCCTTCGCTTCTCTTGCCGGTGCGGTATGTGCTCTTTGGGGCCCTCTTCATGGAGGAGCCAACATGGCTGTCATCAAAATGCTCGACGAGATTCATGAGTCCGGCGATGATGGTTCACGTTTCATTCTTGCGGCCAAGGAAGGCAAAACTCGCCTTATGGGTTTTGGGCATCGAGTCTACCGAAATTACGATCCTCGCGCAAAAATCCTGAAAGGCGCCTGCGACAGCGCACTTGAAGCTTTAGGTGTTTCTTCCCCAATTTTGGATATCGCCCGCCACCTTGAAGAGGTGGCATTGCAGGACGAGTACTTCATTAAGCGAAAGCTGTATCCAAACGTCGATTTTTACAGCGGCATCATCCTCCAAGCTTTAGGATTTCCCACGGATATGTTTACGGTCCTTTTCGCTATCGGTCGGGCTCCCGGATGGCTTGCCCATTGGAAGGAAATTGCCGAGAGTGGTGGCAAAATCCATCGCCCTCGCCAAATTTACCAAGGTGCCACTGAGCGAGTTTACCTTCCATTGGAAGAGCGCTAAAGCCCTGCTTTATTTATTTTTTAGATACCTGTTCAGCACCAACGAGAACTTCCTCAATGGCTAGTCCTGCGTGGGACTTGATACCTTTTATCAATTTCCAGAAGGCAAAAGCGGTAACGATCATGCAAGGTATGCTGATAATCGGGAAACTCCATGTCATCATTGAGCCAACCTCATCGTTGAAGGCGGCCTTGTTTATATGTGGTTCCGTCTTAACGATGATTCTCGCAAGAGCATAGTTGAGAATGGCGCTTAGAATGAAGGTTGATGCAATGTACCAAGTGCACTGGGCCAACAGCCTGTCGAACTTGGCTTTTGCGGAGCGTTCTTCCAAAGCGGTTTCCACCCGATCCACGTTAATCACGTCGGGATTGTATAAAAACAACTTTACGAGAGGCCTTCTCGTGTTGAGCGTGGCCACGGTCAATATGGCAAAAATGGCCGGAAGGGCTGCTTCTTTTATCGCGAACATCGCGACTGTGGCACCTGGAACGAGTCCTATGCCGCCGGTAAGGAATGCACTCACGGCACCCAAAATGGAAATGATGTTCCAGCGCTTGCGACGGAGCAGATCCCATGTGCCATATCCTATGGGGAATAAGACTGCCAAGACTAGAATGACGGAACCCACCAGTGGCCCATCGCTGGGTGCGTCAAGCAACCCCGCAAGCGGCTCTCCTAGCCAATCGTCTCCTTTTCGGAGGATTAAGATAGGCAGAATTAGATTGAATCCGAAATTCAGCCAAATATTTTCCCGTTTTGGTTTTTGCATCTGATGTTGGTTTCTATGAAATATTGTGTTTGTCGGGAAGATTCGATATCATCGCGAGCCTTTCTTTCAATGTGACAAAAGCAAGCTCAATTCGTTGCCTGATTACGGCGGGACCCACTAGAGAATGGTTGGATCCCGTCCGTTTCCTCTCGAACCCGTCCACGGGCAAGATGGGTTTTGCCTTAGCCGATGCAGCTCGTGAACGTGGCTGGGAAGTAGATTTGATTAGCGGACCGGTCACTCTTGATCTAAAGTCCGGCGTGAGACAGACGTTTGTAGAAACGGCCGATGAGATGCTTGTCGCTTGCCTTGACATTTTTGCATCATGCGACTTCATGATAATGGCAGCCGCCGTCTGCGACCACAAACCGGCTCTCGTGGCTAAAAGTAAACTCAAAAAAGGTGAAATGAGCACGATTTTGGAACTGGAGCAGACTCCCGACATTTTGGCGGAACTTGGTCGCCGCAAAGCTTCAGGTCAAAACCTCGTTGGCTTTGCCGCTGAGACAAACGATTGCTTGAGTAATGGAGAGCGAAAGCTTCGTGAAAAGAATCTTGATTGGATCGTAGTGAACGACGTGTCATCGCCTGAGCGTGGATTCGCATCCGATTTTAACGAGGTTACTTTGCTTGGAAGAAATGGGGAGATCGTCACTATAGATCTCGCCCCGAAGCTTGAAGTAGCCCGTATCCTTTTGGAAAGGATAGATTCGTGAAACCTCGCCGAAGTCCACTTGATCGTGTCCTTGGACGCATTGAAGATCTGGACGAGGTAAATCTTGGAATTTTGGTGCAAAAGCTTGCCAAGGAGCGGCGGTTATTGGAAACCATATTCGATGTTATACGTGACGGCATTTTGGTTTTAGATGGCGCGGGATCTATTCAGTACGCGAACCTGCAAGGTCGACGCCTAATTGGATTGAAGGAAAGTGCAGTCGGCAAAGTAAAGGTGGCTCGAGCCGCTCCAGAGATTGCACGAGCATTGGGGCTTGATCGTAAGACCGGGTTTCCTGAAGCGGAGGTAATTACCCGGGAGTTAAGCATTTCTTATCCCGAATATCGCTATGTTCGGCTCTATGCCGTCCCCATCGACAGCGAGGACAATCTTGAAGCAACCAAACATTCTCGCAGTCTTGCAGTAGTGTTGTCTGATGTTACGGAGGACAAGGTGTCCACCGAGGAGTTGATCGAGAGTGAAAAGATAGCGAGCGTAATGAACTTGGCGGCCGGAGTTGCTCACGAACTCGGAAATCCTCTCAACTCCATTAATATTCATCTGCAGCTAATGATGCGCCGTCTTGATGAAGTAGCCGAAAACGAAAAACTGGAAAAGTCTCTCGGCGCCTGTGTGAAAGAGGTGGAGCGCTTGGATGGCATCATTGCCCATTTTCTTGAGGCGATTCGCCCTTCCGAACCTGATTTGCGTGAAACTAACCTACTTGAGTTGCTAGAAGAATCTTTGCGAGGTCGAGAAGAGGAATTTAAAGCCCGCAAGGTAAGCATTCAAGTGGAGGAGGGCGCGAAAACACCTTTCGTTTTTGCAGATCCGGACCAATTGAAACAGGTTTTTTTCAATGTGATTGGCAACGCGATCGACGCTATGGGGAAGCAGCCAAAGTTAAGCATCGTTACTCGCGGAGACGATGAAAACGTTTACATACAGTTTGTCGACTCGGGGGTCGGTATTGCGAAGGAAGATATTCCAAAGGTGTTCGAGCCCTATTACACCACGAAAAAAAACGGTCACGGCATAGGGATGATGATCGTCTATCGTATTATGCGAGATCATGGTGGTGACGTAGGCATCGACAGCAAACCAGGTGCGGGCACTATTGTGACCCTCCGTTTCCCAAGAAAAGATCGACGAATGAAGCTACTTGAGGAGCAGTGAAATATATTATATAATAACGCCTAAATTATTTAGAAGTGCCTGCAACAATTCTCATCGTTGACGACGAGCAACACACCCGCGAAGGTCTGGAGTTAGCTCTTGAAGATAAATTCGACGTATACTTGGCTTCGGATCCCGAGGAAGCGTTCAACCTACTGGATGCCGAGAAATTCGATATCGTTCTGACCGATCTTCGCATGTCCGGATCTTCCGGAATGAGCGTTATCGATCATGCCATTCGGCTGCCGAACAGACCTGTGTGCATAATGATGACGGCCTATGGAGACGTAGACGTTGCCGTGGAAGCCATGAAACGGGGAGCTTTTGATTTTCTCTCCAAACCTTTGAACTTGGAGAAATTGGAAATTCTTATTCGCCGTGCTCTTGATTCACGGAATTTAAAAGAGGAAAATGCAGATCTTCATCGTCGCCTAGATAAGAAATACAGTTTTGATGGCATCTTGGGCGAGTCTTCGGCTCTTGAGGAGGTGTTGGAGAAGGTGAGGCTGGTCGCTCCTTCCAAAGCTTCTATTTTGCTTCAAGGTGAAACTGGTACGGGCAAAGAACTGATTGCTCAAGCCATTCATCAAAACAGCGACTGCGCTCGGGGCCCATTCGTCCCCGTCCACTGCGCTGCTCTTCCTGCGAACCTTTTGGAAAGTGAATTGTTCGGACATGAGAAAGGTGCTTTCACAGGAGCCGCCGAACGGCGTATCGGTCGTTTTGAGGCGGCGGACAAGGGCACTCTCTTTTTAGATGAAATTGGAGAAATCGATCCTTCCACTCAAGTGAAGCTACTTCGCTTTCTAGAATCCAAAACAATTGAGCGCCTTGGCAGCATGAAGCCGATTGCCGTGAATGCGCGACTTGTTTGCGCCACGAATCGGAATCTCGAAAAAATGGTCAAGAAAGGCGAGTTTCGGGACGATTTGTTTTACCGGCTCAACGTTATTCGAATCCAACTTCCCTCGCTTCGAGAACGTGCAGACGATGTGCCAATCCTCCTTAACCATTTTTTGGAAGAGTTTGCCGAGGAAAACGGTTTGACTACCCCTATTCCCAGTGATCAGGCACTATCCATCCTTCGTTCCTATTCGTGGCCGGGCAATGTTAGGGAGTTACGAAACTTTTGTGAGAATATGGTCGTACTGAAGAGAGGAAGCGAAATTACCGAGTATGATCTGGATCCCCGTTTTTCCGCATCTATCGATCTTCTTGCAGATGAACGCCCGCCAGGAGAGAATCTTTCGGTGGAGGAAAATCAAAAACGTCTCCTTCGCAACGCCTTGGTTCGGGCGGGAGGGAATCGTACGAAGGCCGCTGAGCTAATGGGAGTAAGCCGTCGAACGCTTCACCGAAAATTAGACCGTTGGCCTGAATTGGATGTACGAGAATCGTAGCCAGCCTTAGCAAAAAGAGGTGGCTGCCCGGGCTGGATTCGAACCAGCGACCAAGTGATTAACAGTCACCTGCTCTGCCACTGAGCTACCGGGCATCAAACAATAATAATATGCTGATAACTCTGTTGGTGTCAATGCCGTGCTGCGACTCAATTTCTTCTCAAATGGTCGTCAGGCCTATTGATAATGAGTCATCCTCTGCAGTTGCATGAAATTGCGATCAAGGTCAATAATTAGCCATATTGTTTAAGCAAGTGTTCAAGATGTTCTCCATTACATGCCCACTAGTCGCCAATTAGCAGTTGATCGTCGGACCTTTCTTGCCGCAAGTGGTTTGGGTATTGGTTCTCTTATGCCGGGGTGCGTGCGGCAGTGGACTGAAGCCCAACCGCAAAAGGCTGGAAGCTCGAAGGCACGAGTTTCACGCGCGGTCGACGCTCACGTTCATTTTTACGATCCTGGTCGCGAAGGCGGTGTGGTTTGGCCAGAGGAGAAGGACAAACTCCTTTATCGTACTGTTCTGCCTAAGGATTTCTTAAAGACTGCTGAATCTCATGGCGTACGAGAATCAATCTTGGTTGAAACTTCACCTCGAATAGAGGATAATCAATGGCTTCTCGATCTCGCGGATGAAAATCCATCTATCCTTGGCGTTGTGGGCAACTTGCCGGTAGACGACCTCGAATTCCGTGGAAATCTAGAGCTACTCGCGAAAAACCCTCTCTTTCGAGGAATTCGAATCCGAGAAAAGCAGTTGGTCGACCTTGCGAGTGTTTCTTATGTCGAGGATTTGCGGTATATCGCTGCTCAGGGGCTCAGCGTGGATGTCTTGGGTGGACCCGCCATGCTGCCGAACATTGTGAAGTTGACGGAAACCGTGCCTACTTTGCGGATCATCATCAACCATTTCCCCTTTGACGCCTCAACGGATTCATTTGTGCGGGATGCTGCCGAACGGGCTATGGAAAATCTGGCGACAAGACCAAATGTCTTTGCAAAGGTTTCAAACATCGTAAGAAAACTTGCTCCGGAATTTCAACACGCGGCCACTTATCGATCACGATTGGATCATCTCTGGAAGACCTTTGGGGAGAATCGTCTCCTTTACGGGAGCAATTGGCCTGTGAGCGATCATACAGCTCCATACTCTACGGCAATCGATATTTTGAAGGAATATCTTGCCGAAATGCCCTCCGAGCAGTCGGAAAAGTTTTTCTGGAGAAATTCTCGAGTAGCCTACGACTGGAAAGAGCGTTCGTGATTGATAAATTTCTTCAAAATCTTTTCTGAAAATGTGCTTCATGCAAAGGCTTGGATTCTTGACGAAGTAGGTGTTTTTCTGAAATATATTGTTTGATGAAGCATGGAGAATTAAATGGTTTGTGTCCCGGGTCTATGCCGCGGCGCAGTTTTCTCCAAATCGGTGGGGCTGCCGCCGGAGGTTTGGGTTTAAGCAGTCTCCTAAAGGCTCGCGACCTGTCTGCTTCTGCTGGTAAAACTCAGCAGGACACATCAGTAATCTTTGTCTGGCTCCCCGGCGGTGCGCCTCACATGGAGACCTACGATATGAAACCCGATGCTCCCGATACGCATCGAGGTGAGTTCAATCCCATTCGTACGAATGT
>CAWVZQ010000051.1:0-12464 GCA_963934405.1 uncultured Opitutales bacterium
GATAGCGTCCTGCATTTCCTTCTGGGCGATTAGCTTCTTCTTTTGAGACCAGCATTGATCAACGCTCTTGAGGCACCATTCGGCGCTTCGCCGGGAAGCTCGGATCGGCTTGTCGTCGACAAGGACGAATACGGGATTTGTGTGAGAGCTGGGAAAAATGCGCAAAGCAAACCACGAACTGTTTTCCGCCATCGTCTCAAAGGAGAGATCCTGCATGGAGCCATCTGCCTTAATGATTTTGGATGCGACGGGATAACCATTGCGAATCAATTCCACCTTCACTTGCCGTGAGTCGAGCCCGAGGCGAGCGCGTTCGATGTGCCAGTAGGGCTTTTGGCTTAAAGGCCTGTTGATCAGCGAGGCGTCTCCCTTTTCATTAAGTCGGGCACAGACTTTTGCCGTTACCTTAACTTTGCGAGGGGCTTTTAGGTTCAATTCGCTTTCTCCTTTGCCCATGAATACGTCATCGACCTTGAAGTCCATGAGGTGGCTTTTCCCATCCGATACGTAGGCGGACCCCTTGACTATTCCCTCGCACCAGCGATCGTAGTCGAGCTTGCCGTCCAGTTTGACATACGATCGGCCTAGACCTACCCGTTCACCGTAAATGCAGGGGAAGTCGGTTTCACCACTGATTCTCGGGCGAAACCCGCAATTCAATACGTGATACCAAATGTTAAGTTCCCAGATGGACGGGGTGTCGACCATGGAGAGGAAATCAACGGCGGGTACTGTTGTGCCGTTCGGGCCTTCTACTTGATGGGTGACATCAACGATGAACTCGTTGGCCCCGATTCCGTTGAAAGGGGGTACTTCGTAAGTGGGCAACTTGTCTCCCGCGACCTGCAAACCCCAACCCGAGTGAGCTGGTCCGCAGACAGCTCCTTGTTTTTGGGCCCATTTTAGAGTGTTCAAGCAAAGGGTGGGCCAATGATTTTTGGAATCCCCACCGGGATAGATCTGATTCTTTAAGCGGAGCAAGCAAAGGTGACCTGAGCGGTGGGAGCCGAAGCCTGAAACTTCAATGTCGTAACGGAGCAGGTAGGGGTACTGGGACACCTTGTCGATGGCTCCGGTGAAGAATTGCTTTTGGTAATCGAAGCAAGGTCCCCAAGTCAGGTTCGCTCCGATCTTGAGATCTTCGCCGAGGCAGTGACGTAGCATGTCTGACGCGTGCACGCCTTCGGTCGGGTTCAGGTAGTGGGCGCATCCGGCTGCATGGATGTGATGATCGCCCGACCACCATCCTGAAAGCGATGGATCTACCCATCGTTTAAGGTTAAAGGTTTCGGTCTGTGGTTCTCGTCCGACGGTTATCTTGTGTTTTTGCCTCAAGTATTCGGGGCCGCGGGCCACCTCGAAATCATACTCGCCGGGAGGTAGTACAAGGTTTTCTCCGTCATAACGATAAACCTGGGGATGGAAATGAAAGTCAGGGGCAAGCCGCTTGGCTTGCGAAGGATATACGCGTCCCAGTTTGTCCCGCACCAAGAATTCGGCGACCGTCGGTTTTCCGTTTTCATCAATTACCTTGAGTGAGACCGAGGTAGAAGCCAAGCAGTCGAAGGTAACCGTGCTTTCGTTGCGAAAACCCAAATCCTGTGTGCCTTGTCCCACGTCGAAGGCAATGGTGGCGGAACGCTTCCCGGCATCGCGAGAGTAGAGCTGGACGATGCGGTATTCCAGAGCAAGTCCTGAAAGCGTTGGAGACAGCGGTCGCCCGTCGAAGGTTTGCATGCCTAGCCAGCGATCCCTCGGCAAATTGGGGGAACCGCTTTTTGGTAGGTCGCGATTTTTTCCCCAACCCCCGAAACTGGTGGGTAACGCATTCGAGCTGGAAGCTTTCAAAGGAGCCGTCACTCCTGCCTTGTTCACTACTTTGACCAAGAAGTTTCGCCAACCGTGTTCCGCCAATTCAGGTTTTGCAGGACCGCTTGCCACCTTCACTCGGGATTCGGGGCTAATAATCACGACAGTAAGGCAGAGCGGATCTAGTGCTTCCTGGACGAGGCGGAGCACCAGACCCGGGACACTCTGAATCTCGGCAGCATTCAATTTCTTGACGGCACTCGCAGGCAGCGGTTCGCCAATGTAGTCGAGGGCTTCCTTCAATCGCTTGACTTGTAGAAGGAGTGGTTGGGCATCGACTTCTCCAACCTGCGGCAGGTCTGCCCGAAGATTGACCGAGGGGAAAGTGGCGAATAGAAGGGCGAATGCGAGAAGGGGAACTGGCTTCATGGCGTAGATGGGGCGGAGGTTCTAAGGGTCGCGGATTTTCCCGCTTTTCCCTTTACCCTTTATGGCTCTCGTGAGACCGCAATGTTTTTTTCGCCCTTGTCCCAGTTCCGACGCCTAAGGAATTGCCCTAGGCTGAGCCAAGCCGCGATCGCGCAAGCGACAAAAGTGCCAACGAGAGCACCTTGGCGGAGGGCGTCTTCGTGGGTGTCGAGGCTCATGTCGTGAGGACGTCCTGCGATTTCGAAGAAAGCGAAAGGCGGCGAAAGTGAACCGAGGTGAAAGATCACGTCGAATACTTCCTCCTCCCAGCCAACGGCCAAAACCATGCATGCGAGCAAGGGCGTTATCCATAGCAACCCCAGAAAGCCCCAGAAGCCAACGGCAAACCATTTTTCGCGGGCAGCCCTAATATAGGTAAGGCAAGCGGCGAAGAGCACGCAGGGCAGGATATAGGCTCCCATTCCCGGAAACTCCTCAAAATAAAGCCCCGAATCGACGGCACGCGTCAATAAGGCGAAATGGGTAAACGGCATGATTAGAGCAAGGCAAAGTACTACCAACCACCCCGGCTTTTCATCGGCCCAAAGTGGAATGTCTGGAAGCCCGAGTTTGGCCGAGCGGCGTTTGCCTTTTAGGTATTGGTGGCGAGTGGGGCAGGTGACGTTGAGGATAAGGACCGATGCTCCCAGAGAAAGGGTGAAAAGGATGGTTTGGACTGAAACGACGACCATGCCTGTGCGGCGAACGGTAGCCCTGACTATGCCGCTCTCTGTTTCTTGGATCAAGTTTTCATCGAATTTGTCTCCCGAAATGGCGGTGCCAAGTAGTCCCGAAGCGTTGCCGTTGCCGTACAATTGCCAGAGGCTTCCAATCAACAAGAACTGCAACAGCAAGAAAAGGCCGATGCCCGCGGGTTTGGAAAAAGCGGTAAGGGCTTCGTTGCGCCATTTTCTGTGGGCGGTGGCGAAGAGTCCCGCAAGGAGCAATCCTTGCATCAAAACGGTAAAGAACGCAGGCGAAAGAGTGGTTTCGAAAAACGGTACTTCGGTCCAGAAGGTCGCCATTTCCTGATGCCACATGTTCAGGTTTTGTTGTCCGACCAAAATCAGTTCCTCGCTCATCAATCCGAAGTAGGTCGGAAGAAGGGTGAGGAAGGAGAGAAAAGAGAAGCCTGCTTGGCCGAGGCCGGGCAAGAAGACATAGAGTCCCAGCACCACCATGCGCGATACCCATGAGGCTGCCCGAGGTTTGCTTACGATGAGCCCTGTGACATGGGCGGTGAGGTGATAGAGCAGAACGCAGGAAAGAAAAACTCCATACAGGTGAAAGACCTTTCCCGGAGACAAATCTCCCACGACGATCGCGTGAACGAGGAAAGGAAGTGTAAGGGCGAACATGAAATATTCACGTGCGGGAAGGCCGAACAGGTAGCCGATGATCTTCGAGTGGGGTCGCATGGGGGTCATGCGTTGGTAATCAAGCAATCCGGTTTCGCGTTCCTCAGCGGTACCTCCGGCCATTCGTCCGGTTCCAAGAAACATAAGGATGAATCCCTGTACGCCAAGCAACCAGGGGAAAGCTTTTCTGGCTCCGTTTACGGGAGAGGGTTCCCCTTTTTCCCAGCTTTCCGATTTTTTATCGTAAATCCATTGGCCGTCGGAACCTTCGAGATAAGCAGTGAGATAAGTGAAGCTCGTCAGGATTAGCGTGAGCAATCCCCATGCGATAATCTGTTTCAAGCGTAACCGTTCCCGAATGCCTTTGCGGATGAGAGGATTGAGGCCCGGGAAAAAACCTCTTGCCCCGTGTGTCGTCATGATTGCTCTCCCGACTCGACCGCGAGAAAAAGGCTTTCTACGTCGGCCTTTCTTTCGTGAAAGGATTTTACGGGTGCCCCTAGTTCGACGAGGGCTCGCAGAAGGTCGGCGACTTCCTCGTTGTCGCCGTCGAAAGTGAACTCGATGAGTGTGGCGCTTTCATCCACTTCTCCTGAGAAATGGACGGATGGATGGGCAATCAGAAAACCGTGAGTCTGGGGAAAAGGATGGAGCAATTCCATCAAGATCGTCTTTGTAAGAGTTGCTCGTTCCACGACCTCTTGCAAGTTCCCGTTAATCACCATCTTGCCTTCCCGCATGATCCCGATTGAGTCGCACAAGTCTTGTAACTCCGTTAATACGTGAGAGGAGACTAAGATGGTCTTCCCGTCCCTCGCTAGACGTTTGAGGAGGTTGCGAAGATCGATGCGGGCCTTTGGGTCAAGATTAGCGGCGGGTTCGTCCAGTAGGAGCACGGGTGGGTCGTGAACCAAAGTCTTGGCCAACAGGGCGCGTTGCTTCATTCCTCGAGAGAGGGTCTTGCACAGGACCTTTCTTTTGTCTTCCAGATTAGTTGCGGCAAGACAACGATCGACATCCGTGTTGCGTTTTTCCAAAGTCGCACCGTAGGCGGAAGCAAACAATTCGACGAATTCATCCACTCTCAGGTCGTCGTACACGGGAGGGAAATCAGGCATGTAGCCAAGCATGCCTCGGACGTTTTCGGGTTCGTGCAGGGCCGAGATGCCATCGACGAGGATTTCGCCATAGGTTGGTTCCAGCAGAGTGGCGATGGCCTTGATCGTCGTGGTCTTCCCTGCGCCGTTCGGCCCGATTAGCCCGTACACCTCACCTTTCTTCACTTCGAAGGAAAGCCCGTCCACGGCGACATTGTCGCCATAATACACTTTAAGGTCCCGAACCTCAATCATTGCAGCTTAAAGCTTGAACAGCTTTTTCGAGTTATCGTGGAGGATTTTCCGTTCGACTTCCTTGTCTTTGGCAAGGCGTCGGATGGTAGCGAGGATGACCGAACCTTTGCAACCAGCACCTCGACCCGCGGCATCGGGACAGTCGCTGCCATAGAGGAGTTGGTTTGGATGACGAGCAATGAAATCCTTGGCATGTTCCTCGTCACGAAGCATAGAGTTTAGACCTGATCCCGCTGAAAAGTCTCCATACATGTTCGGGTAATTGGAGAGAAGTTTGTCGGTGATCCCACCTTCCGTCACCTTCGTCTTTGGGTACATGACCTCCTGCTTGTGATTCTTGTCCACGTTGCCCCACCAAGTCTGGGCGTGCCCGATGAAGTTTACCTCTGGAAACTTTTCCAGAGTGCGATGAAATCTCTCAATGCCCAAGTTGTAGGCGTTGTGCTGAAAATGCATCAGCACGGGAACTCCATATTCACGGGCGACCTCAGCCACACCCCAAACGTGAGGAGAGTCGCAGGCTACGTTGAATTTCTGTTCCCCGATTATAACGGCTCCCGCCGTCAGAAATTTCTCCAATTCCTTGCGGGCGTTGGGAAGGTCGGGCACCTCGTTCACACCGAATCGGAAATCCTTCGGGTGCTTTTTAGCCAAAGCCATTACGGTTTCGTTACCGCCTGTTTTGGCTGCAAGTCCATTGGATTTTCCTTCGTGAGTGGAGGCTCGATTTACGGAACTGCCGGCTGGGAGAAGTAAGGTGGTGGTCACTCCCATGATTCGTTGGTGAGCGACCAGTTTCTTGTCCGACCGAAAGAGATAATTCGTGTGCTGATGAACGTCGATGACGGGTTCGTCGATGGAAGTCGCCTTCTCTTTCCCCGTAGTTTGCGTTTGCATTGCAACCGCTATGGCAGGGGATGCGGAAGCGAGGAATCCCCTGCGTGAAACGACGTGTCTTTTGTTCATTGTCGCAAGTCGATCATTTCCTTTTCTTGAAGGCAACCCGCAATGGGGCTTGGCTTGATCTCTAACTTGCTCATCCTTTTTCACAGTGAAACTTCTCCCTGAATCTTTTGTCTGCGCTGTTTTCGCCTGTGCCTCGATCCTCGTGTCCGCGGAATTCAAAATCGCCACTTTCTCCGCCGACGTCACTGTACCAATTGGCCATGGCATGATGGGCGGACTTTGGAAGTCCAAGAGTGTTGCCGACCCCCTGTTTGCAAAGGGTGTCGTCTTGATCGGGGGTGAAAAGCCAGTGGTGTTCGTCAGTGTCGATTGGTGCGAACTCCGCAATGCTTCCTTTGATCGTTGGCGTGAAGAACTTGCTCGGTCTGCCGGCACTAGTCGCGAGCGTGTTCTTGTAAGCGCCATACACCAACACGAGGCTCCCGTCACCGATCTTGATGCTCAGGAGATCCTAAACCGTCGCGGCTTGGCCAGTAGCATATGTGATATCGCCTTCCACGAGAAAGCCGTTCGTCGCGTTGCCTCCTCCCTCCGAATTGCAATGGATAAAATGCAGCGGATTACCCACTTGGGCCTTGGCCAAGCCAAGGTCGAAAAGATCGCTTCCAACAGGCGTTACGTTTTACCTGACGGAAAAATTTCCTTTGGTCGCGGGAGTTCCAGTGGCCGCAACGTTCTCGCTGCAAAGGCTCCGGAGGGAACCATTGATCCTTGGCTGAAGACGATTTCTTTTTGGGACGGCGATCGACCCATTGCTGCGCTCAGCGGTTACGCTACCCACCCTATGAGCTATTATCGTACGGGTGAGGTGAGTGCAGACTTTCCTGGGATTGCTCGGAACCGCAGGCAAAAGGAAACGCCTGACTGTCTGCAAATTTACTTTAGTGGTGCTTCCGGAAACGTCACCGCCGGAAAGTATAATTCCGGAAAGCGTCAGAACCGAGCTGTGCTCGCGAACCGCCTACATGCCGCGATGGCCCTTGCTTGGAAGAATACGCGACGACAAGCCCTGAAGCAGATCGAATTTCGGAACGCCGAGCTTTTTTTAAAGCCGCGGGACCATCCGGGTTTTACTGAAGCTGATTTTGAGAAAAAGCTCACAAAGGGAGTTGACCACTGGCATCAGTGTCTAGCGGCAATGGGTCTTAGTTGGCGTAGACGTTGTGAAAGTGGCCAACCCGTTGACGTGCCTGCGATCGATTTTGGTCCTGCTCAGCTTTTGTTGCTTCCGGGCGAAAGCTATGTCGAGTATCAGCTGGCGGCGCAAAAAATGCGAACCGATTCGTTCGTATTGGTGGCGGGATATGGAGAAGGGGGGACCGGTTACGTTCCCACTGAGAAGCATTGGGAAGAAAAGGATGGGAATCTTGGGGACTGGTGCTGGGTTCATCCCGGTGCAGAAAAACCTTTGCTGGAGGCTATCGAAAAAGTATTAGTGAAAACGCCATGAAATTTTTTCTTTTTCTGGTTATTGTCCTTTCATCCGGTCTCGTCCACTCCGCCGAACCCGACGCTTCCTCGAAGCAGTTGCCAGGATTGGCTCCCACCGAGGCCCGAGATGCGATAAAGACATTTCGCCTTAGAAAAGGTTTCAAGATCGAGCTTGCGGCGGCGGAGCCTCAGGTGGTGGATCCGGTGTCCATGGCCTTCGATGCGAACGGGAGGCTCTTCGTGGTGGAAATGATCGGTTATTCGGAACGTCGTGACGATAAGGTGGGGCGCGTTCGGTTGCTTGAGGACACCAATGATGACGGCCGATTCGACAAGGCCACGGTCTTCGCCAAAGGCTTGGCTTGGCCTACTGCAGTTATTTGCCACGACGGTGGTGTCTTCGTGGTTGTCACGCCCGACCTTCTCTATTTTCGCGACACGGATAACGACGGCGTGGCGGATCAGCGACGAGTTGTCTTTACGGGTTTCGGGAAGGAGCGATCGCGTCTCAATATGCAGGCCTTGCCGAACAGTTTGCGCTGGGGTCTGGATAACCGCATCCATGGGGCGACCTCTTCCAACGGGGCCCTCCTCACGCGCCCCGATTACAAAAGCTTCGAACCCATTCGCCTCAGCGGGCGCGACTTTTCATTCGATCCCATCAAGCTGGATCTTCGGCCCGAGAGCGGTGGCGGTCAGCACGGGGCATCTTTCGACGACTACGGTCGCCGTTACGTCTCAAGCAACAGCAATCATTTGCAGGCCATCGCCTTTGAGGCCCGCTACGCTGCCAACCCCTATTTCTCGATGCCGAATCCAAGGGTGGGAATTGCCGCCGACGGGGCCGCCGCCCCGGTCTTTCGCATCAGCCCGGACGAGCCATGGCGGATTGTCCGCACTCGCTGGCGAATTGCCGGCAAGGTGCGTGGACCGGTGGAAGGAGGGGGTCGCGTGTCGGGCTACTTCACTGCGGCCACCGGCGTTACCATTTATCGGGGTGATGCCTTTGGTGATGAATACCGGGGAAATGCCTTTGTTGGGGACGCTGGCAGCAACTTGGTGCACCGCAAGATACTTAGAGCGAGCGAAGGTATTATTCCTCGTGGGGAACGGCCCGCGGACGAACAAGACACTGAATTCCTTTCCTCGCCCGACAACTGGTTCCGTCCCGTCCAGTTGGCCAACGGACCCGACGGGTGCCTTTACGTCTTGGACATGTATCGCGAAGTGATCGAACACCCATGGTCGCTGCCATCGGGGATCAAGCGGCACGTCGACCTTAACAGCGGCAATGATCGCGGGCGCATTTGGCGGATCATGCCCGAGCAGTTCGTTCGCCCGGCTTCTCCCCGCTTGTCGAAAGCCACCTCCGGCGAACTGGTGTCCATTCTCTCCGCACCCAAAGCATGGCGTCGCGAAACCGCCGCCCGGTTGCTTTTCGAGCGGCAGGACCTGCAGGTGGTTCCCGCCTTGTCCAAACTTGCTGCGGAGGGTGAATCCCACCTCGGGCGTTTGCATGCCTTGTACGTTCTCGCAGGACTGGGCAAACTCGAGCCAAGCCATCTCCTTAGCGCACTTGGAGATGAGCACCCCGTTCTGCGCGAGCACGCCCTGAAGTTGGTCGAACACCTTCTCGTTGAGGACGGTATGGACAAAAGTCGCTTGGCCAAGACTGTGCTCGCCTTGGGTTCCGACGAATCTTCACGCGTTCGCTTTCAACTTGCCCTCACCTTGGGTGAGGTGGAACTCACCGGTGAAGTGTCCGTCTTGCTCGATGTTCTCTCCTCCGGCGTGAACAATTCCTGGATTCGAGCCGCCGTCCTGAATGCCTTGTCCACGCAGGTGAACGAACTGTTTTCCCACTACGCCGCCTCGGTTCCACCGACTGATAAGGGCGAGGTGGTGGCTCTTGCCAATGGTTTGCGCAAGGGTGGTCGTGCCCTTCAAGGATTGGAACCCGAAACTAGCAAGTACCTGCGGAACGTCGCCATGGTCGTGGTTAGGGGTGACGATCGATCATCTGCCCTTCGCCTGCAAGCCGTCGGCTTATTGGGGGAACTCGACGAAAAGGCTGCTCTTCCGCCCTTGCTCGACTTTCTTGATGCAAAGGAAGCTTCCTTACGCGGGGGAGCCGTGGAGGAACTGGTGCGCCTGGAACCCAAGGGGCTGTCGGTTTACTTTTTCGATCGCTGGAAGTCTTTGTCCGCGAGTTCTCGGGACGAAGTGATGGGCTTTCTCCTCGGGGAGACCGAGCGAACCAAGGCTTTCCTCGATGCGATGGAGAAAAGGACAGTCGCCGTCACTGACTTGCAAGCGAACCACCTGACGGCCTTGCGGAAACTCAAGGACGACACCCTCCGCAAACGAGCTGTTGGGCTGGTTGGTCCCGCCCCTCCCGAGAAGGAAACCATTCCACGGGAGAAGGTCATCGAAAGCTATCTTCCGGCGCTGCGGCTTGCGGGCGATGCTTTGCGTGGTCGCACGACCTACCTACAGCGTTGCGCATCCTGTCATCGGGCGGGTAAGGACGGGCATGCCTTAGGTCCCGACTTGGTTGCGATGAAGGCCGCGGGACCGGAGAAGCTCTTGACCAACCTCATAGATCCCAGTCGTGAGGTGGCCGCCGATTTCGTGGCCTACGAGGTGCGCGGGTCAAAAGAAAAGTTGCTCGGTTTGCTCGCCAACGAGACCACCACCCACCTCACGATTCGTTTCCCACTTGGCAAGTCAGTCACTTTGCTCCGCAAGGAAGTTCGAGGAATGAAAAGCCATGCAGCCTCCATTATGCCCGAGGGACTAGAGGCTGGCCTCGATCATCAGGCCATGGCTGATTTGCTCGCCTTTCTGGGGAACCCCGAGACCGAGTCCCGCCTCCCGCCTTTCGAACTGCTCCTTTATCGCGACGACCAAGGTAACGAGCGCCCCGTGCGTTCCAAGGAGGAATGGAGCAAACGACGCACCTCCATCTTGAGGGGCGTGCAAAAGGTCATGGGAACCTTTCCCGTTGTTGAGAAGATTGCTCCACTCGATTTGAAGATCATTGAATCAAAGGACGCCGGGACCTACCTGCTCCAATCGATTACCTACCGAGCATCGGCTTCTTCCCGTGTGCCCGCACATCTCTGCATTCCAAAGGATGTTTTGGCAGGCAAACGAAAGGCGAAGGCCATTCTTTGCCTGCACCCGACGGACAACAAGGTGGGTCGCAAGGTGGTCCTCGGCTTGGGCGGACGGGCGAACCGTGCTTATGCGGCGGAATTGGCCGAGCGTGGTTTCGTGACCATCGCGCCCGCTTATCCGCTGCTGGCCGACTACCAACCCGACATTGCCAAGCTCGGCTACGCCAGTGGCACCATGAAGGCCATTTGGGACAACTCCCGGGCCCTTGATCTGCTGGAATCCTTGCCTTACGTCGATGCTTCCAAAGGATTCGGTGTAATCGGGCATTCGCTGGGCGGGCACAATGCAATCTACACGGCTACTTTCGATAAGCGACTTGCCGCCATCGCGGTGAGTTGCTCCTTCGATTCCTTTCCCGATTACTACGGTGGCAATGAAAAGAACTGGGTGTTCGGCAGAGGTTGGTGCCAAACCCGTTACATGCCGCGTCTTGCCGAATACCGGGGACGGCTCCAGACGATTCCCTTCGACTTTCCCGAACTCCTTGGAGCTTTGGCTCCTCGCGCCGTCTTCGTGAGCGCGCCGAAGGGCGACCATAACTTCCGCTGGAAAAGTGCCCGGCGATGCGCCGAAGCCGCGGGGAGGGTCTACGAGTTGCTGAGGGCGAAAAACAAGCTGGTTGTTCGCCATCCTGGCTGCAACCACGATTTCCCTCCCGAAATAAGAGAGGCGGTTTACGGTTTTCTCGCCCGTGCTTTAGCGGGACAGAACTAAACCAATCGCTACTTTCCTTGGGCCTTGCGCAAGGCGGCGAGGCAGGCCTCGGAACCATCCAGCGAATGCTTGGGACGAGGATGTTCCTCAGTGAAGACAAGGAGTTTTTCCTTCGGTAAAGCCTTGAAATGCTTCTCCGTAATTTCGTCGTCATCTCCGGAAATCTGGCTGAGACGCAACTTGAGGGTCTTGGCAAAGAATCGGTAGACGGGTTTCCTCTTGGAGAATTCATAGCCGTGCTTTTCGTCGGCGAGGTGAAAGTTGTCCACATTTCTTGGGGAACCAAAGAGGGAGTAGATGCGCCTAGCGTATGGGAACTCGACCTTTGGCGTGTTTTTGGTCCAGTCTCCACCGACGCTGACAAGGAGCAGAGGTCGAGGGGCAGCCATGGCGGCGATTTCCGCGTTATTGGTCTTGTGGGTCTTGCTTTCGTGAACGGGCATGCCGCTTTCGCAGTTGCATCCACCGTAAAAGTGGGCCGAAGCCATGACTACGGGAGCAGCTGCCCTTACGCGTGGGTCGAGAGCCGTAAGCATGAAGGTCTGTGTTCCACCACCGGATTCCCCAGTCACGCCAATGCGGCTTGGATCCACCTCTCGGAAGCTCAGAAGATAGTCGAGAGCTCGCATGCTGTTCCAAGTCTGGTAAGCAAATACGTTTTTATCCTTCCGGTGATCGACATGGTTGGAATCGTCGTTCCAGCCCACCATGTCGTAGGCGAAGACAATGGCTCCCATGCGGGCGAGGGAGGCGCAACGCGCCTGTGTGTATTCTGCGAGTCGACCCTCTTTGGAATGTCCGTGGGGACAAAGGATGCCGGCAAACTTGCCGAGTCCGCCTTTTCGGAGAGGACGGTACAGGTTACCGGTGACAAAAAAGCCGGGAAGACTCTCGAAGTAAACGTTTTCAACTGAATACCCATCCATTGCTTTAGAGGAATGGGAGTGGGCGTTTAGCGGTGAACGGGCGGGTAGGGGTACGAGTCCGGCCCCCTTGAGGATACCTTCTCTATTCCGCTTGGCTCGGCTTTGCCACTCCTCGAGCGTGGAAAAAGTCTTACCGAAGACCTCGAGGTTGCGAGCCCCTTCCTCCTCAGGGATTTTTGGAAATGCATTAGCTGTAAGTGAAAACACCAGCATGCTTATTGCAGTGGCAAATAGGATAGGGAGTCTTGCGTTCATGACTT
>CAWVZQ010000052.1:0-12319 GCA_963934405.1 uncultured Opitutales bacterium
ACATCGGTCAGGCGAAAATTTCGCCCCGCATAGGGGTAAGTGAGCTTTTCGTGATCCAAGCCAAGGGCATGCAGGATAGTGGCATGCAGATCGTGCATATGGACTCGTTTGTCAACCGCTACACTGCCAATTTCATCGGTAGCCCCGTAGGAAATTCCTGATTTAATACCACCACCGGCGAGGAACACGGTGAATCCTCGTGGATTGTGGTCGCGACCATCCTTGCTTTGGGCAAAAGGCGTCCGACCAAATTCACCACCCCACCAGACGAGGGTGTCTTCAAGCAATCCCCTCGCCTTCAGGTCACGCAATAATCCCGCCACGGGTTTGTCAGTGGCCTTGGCGTGATCGGCATGCTTGGGCATGTTGCTGTGTTGGTCCCAGCGCGGGTTACTGGATTCGTCTGAATAGTTCACGCTAACGTAGCGAACGCCTCGTTCGACCATCCTGCGAGCGAGCAGGCATTGCTTGCCGAAATCGTCGGTTTTCTTTTCCCCTATGCCATAGATTTTCTTAGTAGCTTCGCTTTCCCTGGAAAGATCCGTTAATTCGGGAGCCTCCATTTGCATGCGCCATGCAAGTTCGTAGGTCTTGATGGTGGCATCCAAGCGATCATCCTCGGGAGCCCGACCTGCTTGCTCCGCATTGAGGCCTTGCAAAAAGTCAAAGCGTTGACGCCTTTGAGAGTCACTGAGCATGGCGTTGTCGACATTCCTGATCTTGACTGCACTTGCGCTTCCAGCCCGACCGACGGCCGTGCCTTGGTGAATGGAGGGAAGAAAGGCATCCCCGTAGTTTCGCGGTCCGCCTTTTCCTGCGGAAGGGGAGATGGTTACGAAAGCGGGAAGGTTTTCGTTTTCTGTGCCAAGTCCGTAAGAAATCCAACTACCCATGGAAGGGCGCACCAAATTGGTGGCCCCAGTGTGAAGGAATAAGGTAGAAGGACCATGAGCCACGCCTTCCGTATGCATGGAATGAATAAATGCGAGGTCATCCACTTGACCGGCTATGTGGGGAAAAAGTGAGGAGACGTGTTTGCCGCATTCGCCGTATTGCTTGAAATCCCACAAGGGTTTCATCAGCTTCCTCTTGCTTTGTTTGCCAAAGGTTCCTGTCCGGACACCGACGAAATCGATGTCCTTACCATCCTTGGCAATCAGTTCCGGCTTGTAGTCGAAGGTATCGACGTGACTCGGTCCACCCGCCATGAAGATGAAGATTACGCGCTTAGCTCGTTGCGGGATGAGGGAGGCCTTGGCGGCTAAGGGATTGCCCGTGAGAGCTTGGGCGCCTTGCATGCCAGCAATGGCCAACGAACCGAAGCCGCATGCTGCGCTCTTGAGCATTTGGCGACGGGAAAACGATTGAGCTACGTGGTCCATGGCTTCTTGTTTTATTCAGTTCAGGTAGCGAAAGTCGAGGCAGGCAAAAAGTCCATGAAGGATGCCGCCCCAAGCATCTTGTTTGTCTGTGCTTCCACCATGCTTCTTTAAGTAAGCCAAGGCAAGGGACTTTTCCCCATCACTGGGAATTCTTCCAAGGGTGGTCTTGTAAGCGAAAACGAGTCTTTGCCGGTCATCCAGTCCCTTCATTTCGAGTATTTTGACTGCTGCGGCTTTTGCTTCGTTGAGCACAAATCCACTGTTCATCATGAAGAGTGCCTGTGTAGGAACCGTACTGGCATTTCGGTTACCCGATACGAGCCCGGGGTTGGGATAATCGAAAACGGCGAACATTTCCGGAATCTTGTTTCGGTCGAGTTTTTCGAACATGGACCGCGTCTTGTCCATGTCTTCCCGAGAAAAGGAAATTCGGCCGCTTGCCACCAACATGGCGTCCCTTATGGACTCGACCTCGAGACGACGACGATTTTGCCTTGAGAACAGATCGTTTTGAGGGTCTGCCTCGATCGCTCTCGGGACTCCCTTTGACGACATGCGGTAGGCGTTCGAAAGAACCACCTTGCGGATCAGTTTCTTAGTGGACCATCCGTTTTCAATAAAAGAGATAGCCAAATGGTCAAGAAGTTCGGGGTGAGTGGGACGACGGCCCATTTCCCCGAAATTATCCGGCGTGGCTACGATGCCCCTCCCGAAAAGATGACGCCAGACCCGGTTTGTATAAACGCGGGACGTAAGAGGGTTGCGTGAGGACGCAACCCAATCGGCAAGCTCAAGGCGCCCGCTCGAACCTTTGGGTATCTCGGGCTTGTGAGACAAATCAGCCGGGGAGGCCACGGCCAGGAAGCCTCGCTTGACGTAAGGACCAAGGTTTCGAATCTCCCCCCTTCGATGAATACGCCAGTCCCCTGCTTCCTTATGCTCGAGAACGGTCATGACCTTGCCCGCCCCTGGAGGGGAGGTTTTTTTATGCTCCTTAAGCTTGGTTCTAAGATCGGCGACGAGCTTTTCCGCTTGCTTCTTCCGGGCCTTGGCGAGCTCCTGCTTTTTCTTCAATTCTACAGCGGTCTCTCCCGATTCCTTCTTCTTGGCAAGAACCGGGGGAGGTTGCTCGTTCTCGGGCAACAAACGGATGGCGTCGGCAATCACGACCTGGCTGGTGTCTTCGGTCGTGATCTGGATGACGTCCCGGGTTCCCTTCTCGAATCGAAACCTACCAAGCGAGACGAAGGCACCGAGAATGGGAGGTTGCTTGGTCTGGTTGACGTAAACCTTTTGCTCGCCGTCGGCATGCATGATGGTAAT
Organism: uncultured Opitutales bacterium; assembly: GCA_963934405.1. GTDB lineage: Bacteria > Verrucomicrobiota > Verrucomicrobiia > Opitutales > Seribacteraceae. The sequence goes on from CAWVZQ010000052.1 coordinate 2,706, forward strand.
CGGTGTCTTCTTTGCCCGGTTGATACCTGGGGTATAGGAAAGCTGGATTTCATACTTGCCCGGCTCGGGGATTCGGGCGGGAAAAGTAACTGACTTTCTCCCCTTGTCCTTGGAGTCATCGTGTATGTAACGCTTTCCGACATATCCCCTGGTATGGGTCGAGGACACCCATTTCCCGACCAGCTTGGCATCCACGTCGTCAACCACCACGCCTCCCAGTTTGCCGGGATCAAGGGACTTCTGTCCGGCTTTGGCAAAATCCGTATTTCCTCCCAGAGCCTTGAGCTTTGCTTCGGCTTTTTTCAATTCGCCATCAAGCTTCTTTTGAGCAGCCGAGTGCTTCTTGCGGACAACCGCATGTTGATCGCGCAGCGTACGTTCATGAAAACTACCGACGTTTCCCGGGACCAAGCTATTAGTACCTCGAAAAATTCCTGCCAAAGAATAGTATTCTTCGATGGGAATGGGATCGAACGGATGATCATGACAACGGACGCAACCCATGGTCATGCCCAAGAAAGCCCGCCCCACGGCACTGATTTGCTCATCGACGATCTCCATGCGCAAGAGCGCCTTGTCCTGTAACTCGTAGTTGTGCGGTCCGAGGGCGAGAAAGCCGGTTCCGGTTAGGTTCCCGTTGAATTCCTTATCGTTAGTGGATGGGAGCAGGTCGCCTGCGATTTGCTCCTTGGCGAACTGATCGAACGGCTTGTCCTCGTTGAAGCTCTCGATGACGTATTCCCGGAAGCGATGAGCATTGGGAAAAGGATTGTTGCGCCCGCCACCCGTGGTATCGGCATAACGCGCGACGTCCAGCCAATGGCGCCCCCAGCGTTCCCCGAACCGGGGGGAAGCAAGCAATTCGTCCACCACCTTGGCATAGGCATCGGGAGAATCATCCGCCTGAAAAGCCTCGATTTGCCCGACGTCGGGAGGAAGTCCGGTCAGGTCGAAATAAAGCCGGCGGAGCAAAGTCGACTCGTCCGCTGGTGGGGCCGGTTGCAAATCGTTCTCTTCAAGTTTTGCCAATACGAAGTGATCCAATTCGTCTTTCACCCATTTTGCTTCTTTTACGGGTGGCAATTGGGGGAAATCCAATGGATTGAAAACCCAGAACTTCCGGCCTTCCTTGAGAGTCTTTGCTTTGGGACCACTTGTCTCCACAATCACTTCCATTGGCATGTCCCTAGGATCAGGGGCACCCATTGCAATCCATTTCTCAAAATCAGCCAGCACCTCCTTGGGTAGTTTTTTATCTGGGGGCATGCGCAAGTCGTTATCCTTGTACATAATGGCAGTAAGCAAAAGACTTTTGCCGGGGTTGCCGGGTATAAGAGTCGGTCCGCTCTCTCCACCTTGCTGCCAACCCGCTTTTCTATCAAGATAAAGCCCAGCTTTCAATTTCTTAGCATTTGCCGAATGGCATTTGTAGCAATTATTGACCAAGACGGGGCGTATTTTCTTTTCAAAGAATGCCAAGCCTTCCGCCGTGTCCTCTGCTCCTGCTGAAAACGCTGTCGCCAAGCATGAGACAGCAAGAAAAACGACTGCTGGAGAAGTTTTCATCAAAGCTCTGTTAAGATTGTTAACATGTTTTTTACCTGCCTTTTATATTTGAATCCCCCAATGGAAACAACAAGTTTTACTGAATCAAATGGAAATATACTATGCCGAGACACCTGTCGGGAATGTACGAATTATCTGTAATGAAGATGCCGTCACTCAACTTGAATTTATTAAAAATAACTTTTCGGGAATCCCGATTACCATTCCGAAAACTTTGCAATGTACCTTTAAAGAAAACCAATTGGGCAAGGGAAGCCCCTTGCTTCCACGAGGTACTGAATTTCAGCGAATGGTTTGGAATGCCTTGCTCAATGTACCTTTTGGTCAAACAGTTAGCTATGGAGAAATTGCCGTATTACTTGGCGGAAAGGAGAAGGCGAGAGCGGTTGGAGCAGCAGTTGGAGCGAATCCAGTGGCAATCTTAATTCCCTGTCATCGCGCACTCCCGGCAAACGGTAAAACGGGAAAATACAGATGGGGCGCGGATCGGAAGAAAAGCTTGCTAGATTGGGAAACTGCAAACAATGAAGAATCACAGTTCTTTAGTGCCTTCTTTAGGCCTTAAATGAGCTTACTCACACTATTAGTATGGTCGAATCTGTTAAAAAAAAGTACACGCACATCATTTGGGACTGGAACGGGACTATTATCGACGACGCCAAATTATGTGTCCGGATAGTCAATGATATCCTCAAGGATCGAGGATTGCCTCAGCTCTTATTGGAACATTATCGGGAACAATTCGATTTTCCGGTTCGAGATTATTACAATCGGCTTGGACTTCCTTGCCAAGGCCCTGCATTCAATGAAATATCTACTGTTTTCATCGAAAAATATCATTTTTTATGGAAACAATGCGTTCTCCAAGAAAATGCGAGGGCAATCATTTCAAAAATCTCTTCACTTGGTATTGATCAATCATTGCTTTCGGCTGGTAAAGAAGAGCATGTAAAGGCATTTGTCCGGCATCATAATTTACATGATTATTTTTGTGTGATAGTCGGAACCAGTAATATTCATGCGGAGGGCAAACTGGATAGAGCAAGAAGCCTTGTGGAGGGTTCGGAATTGAAGAGGGACGAATATTTGCTCGTGGGAGATACTTTGCATGACCATGAAGTTGCTCAGGAACTAGGCATTGATTGCTTGCTTTACTCGAATGGTCATCATTCTGAACGAAAACTAACCGCATCGGGGGCGCCTGTTATAAATCAATTGAACCAATTGCTCAAGTGGGTGGGGTGAATACTGAAAATAGATCCGGTCCCGTTTTGATAGTTGTGGCTTTACTGGTAGAAGCCCGCCCGCTAATCAGTAGCTTGAATCTCAAGTTTCATTCCCATGGGGAATATCGGAATGATGAGTTTACTTTGATTGTTACTGGCGTCGGACGGATTTCCTCCGCAATATCCACGACAAAAGCCTTTAGCCTCAACGACGATTATGTGTCAGTACTCAACTTTGGGCTCTGCGGTTCTAGGAATCCCAAGACCAACATTGGAGAAATGCGTTACGTGAATCGAATTCGAGAAGTGTGCACCGGTAGGGACTTCTTCCCCGACCCTTTAATTGCTCATGAATGGAAAGAATCTGCGATTCAATGCCATGACCAACCGGTACAAGACTCAAATGTTATGGATTTCGACCCTTTTGCCGAGATCGTAGATATGGAGTCGGCAGGATTTTTCCAAGCGGCGACATTATTTCTGCCTGTACATTCGATCCATTGCATAAAGGTCGTGTCAGATCACTTAGACACCTCAAGAAAAAGCACAAAAGACATTGAGGATTTGATCAATCACAGGGTTTTAGAAATCTCTAAATATCTACGACAGATTTGTCGGTCGATTATAGCGGCTAAACCTAAAATACATGCTCATATCCAATCTTCCATTGATGATATAGCTAAAAGTTGGAGATTAACAAAGACTCAAGTCCATTCACTCCATAAAATCGCTCTTGGAGCCAGTTTGAGGAAAATAGATTTCAGACCGATATTTAAAAAAATCGAATCAGAAAACCCCATGGTCAAGAGTGATCGTAACCTTGCTTTCAGCAATCTTTGTCGTGAATTGGCTAAATAAACCACTTTCTCATATTTACGTTGAGCATGGAGCTACGGACTATGCTACAACAAAAAGAATCCTTGAGCGTTTTCCTCGATCTGAAATTATATTCATCGATGATTACAAAGATTTCTTTAATCGTAGAAATCAGAATTTCGAAGCTCAGAAATTGAGTCCAAAACTAATTCTAGCGAAAAAGAAATCTGATTATATTTACGATGGCAGTCAATTTGTTCAGGAGGGGGATGAAACTGATTATTTCTACACGGCGTTAATGCTTAATTGTCTGTATGATTGCTCTTATTGCTATCTCCAAGGAATGTTCTCTTCAGCAAATTTGGTTTTGTTTGCTAACCTAGACGATTATTTTACTTCGTTAATTAATTTTCTGGCCGAAAGAGAGGACACGCACAAACAAATCTTGCTCAGTATTTCCCATGATTGCGACTTACTGGCTTTCGAAAAAGTGTCGGGGGTTTGTCGTGAATGGATTCGTTTTTTAGAAGACCATCCGGGTTTTGATATTGAAATCCGAACAAAGAGTGCGAACTTTTCGGCAATTCAGGATTTAACTCCTACCGATCGCGTGCTTTTGGCCTGGACCTTGTCCCCCCAAATAGTCGAGGAAAGGTATGAAAAGGGTGTTCCCAGCACTCGACTTCGCCTTGACAATGCTTTGTTGGCCGCTTCTTCGGGTTGGCCTATTCGTATTTGCTTTGATCCGGTTATTCCCGTGGATGGATGGCGAGAGGCTTATTCATCTCTGGTTGAACAGACTTTCCGCAAATTTCCCATGAAGCAATTGAGAGACGTCACTGTCGGAACCTTTCGGATGAATGGGGATTATTTTCGAAGGATGGCCCAAGCAAGACCTTCCGAAGAATTGGTTTATCGAGATTGGGAGAATAAGAACGGCGTGGTTTCCCATACTTTTGATGAAAGACATGAGATTAACGATTTCCTAACAGAGCAGCTATTGAATTACATACCGTCTGATAAGATTCGAACATGGTCGTGATGGTATGTTAGCGATTGACCGGCTTCCGTGAGGACTTATCCTTTTCACCCTTTCGTTGCTCTCTAATGAATCGCGTTTACGTCAAGACATACGGTTGCCAGATGAACGAGCGTGACTCGGAGGCAGTTTCCTCCAAGTTGCGTGCTCGCGGTTATTCGATTGTTGACGATGAAAAGAATGCCGACGTCGTTCTTCTAAACACTTGCAGCGTTAGGGATCAGGCTGAGCAAAAAGCAATTGGCAAAGCCGGTTACCTCGCCGCTCGCAAAAAGAAAAACCCAAACTTTGTTTTTGGTGTTATGGGATGTATGGCTCAAAATCATGGTGAAGATCTGTTGGATCGACTGCCGGATTTAGACCTTATCGTCGGCACTCAAAAATTCCATCGCATTCCTGATCACCTCGATAATATCGTATCTACGATTACGGGCTTAGGGCCTTCCCCGCAAACAATCATTGACTTGGGAGACGAGGAGGACTCGCAAAATGAAATCCGTGAACACAACCCCGGTCAGCTCAAAGTTTCAGCCTTTGTTTCGATCATGCAGGGTTGCAACATGAATTGCGCTTTCTGTATCGTTCCCAAAACACGTGGCGACGAGCGGTATCGTCCCGTTGAGCATATTGTGGCAGAAGTGGAGGAATTGGTATCGACTGGCACGCGTGAAGTCACCCTACTTGGTCAGATTGTGAATGCCTATGGTCGTGGGCAAATACCTTTTTCCAAAGGGAAAAGTCCTTTTGTTCAATTGTTGGAGGCTATCCACGAAGTGAAATCCTTGGAGCGCATTCGTTTCACTTCCCCGCATCCCGTAGGCTACGGGAAGGACTTGGTGAATGCTTATCGTGAATTGCCCAAATTGTGCGAGTATGCTCACCTACCCGTACAAAGTGGTTCTAATAGCATCCTGAAAGCGATGAACAGGCCATACACCAAAGAGAAATTTCTTCGCATTGTTGATTCTTTGCGCGAGTCAGTGCCGGATATTTACCTGAGCACTGACATTATTGTCGGTTTTCCTGGTGAAACGGAGACTGACTTTGAACAAACCAAGGATCTGTTTGAAGAAGTAGGATTTGAAATGGCCTTTATTTTCAAGTACAGCATCCGTACGGGTACGAAGGCTGCAGACTTGGCAGACCAGATACCTCGAGAAACGAAGGAAGCCCGCAATCAGGAATTGCTTCGTATTTTGGAAAAGAGCTCGCTGCGGCGAAACGAATCATTGCTCGGCATCTCTCAGCAAGTTTTAGTCGAAGGGCCGGCACGCAAAGGGAAAGGCCAATATATCGGTCGTACGCGAGGATTTCGTAAAGTGATTTTCCCCGGCAACAATCGGATGGTCGGTCAATTGCTTGACGTGAAAATTGAGGAAGCAACCGTAACAGTCCTGCACGGCATTCCCACTTTAACTAAATCTACCTTAGAAGCAAATTCTTCTACTGTTTAGAAAACTGTATTTATGAATCTTTTTTTCCATACTCTGTTCACTGGTTGTAGCCTTGTTGCATTGGGCGCCTACTTGGCTTGGCGGTCAGCAATTACGGAACGCACAGTAAAGAGTTTCCCACGATCAAAGATAGCAGCGATTGCGACGATGACGATTGCAGCAGCTTGGTTCTTGTACCAGCACATTTTGCATCTTAGTGAAGCGGATTTTGGCGAGCACAAGGTGTTGATTGCTATCATTACCCTGGTGTTACTTGTGATGTCTTTTAAATTCCTTCCCGATTTTTTGGCCGTTAGGGGTGCTGCGATCTTGGTTTTGTTCTATTCGAGAGAAGCTTTGGATGCTGCTTTTATGCAAGAACCCGCGAGCCGATTGTTCATGGTTTCTATCGTTTATATCGGGATTGCCATAGCCCTTTACCTTGGTGCTTGGCCGTATCGATTGAGAGATTTTCTTAACTGGCTTTATGTTTCCGATCGCCGTCCTCGAATTCTTGGCGTGTCGATGGCGGCTTACGGTATCTTGTTGGGAGCTTTAGCTTTTGGTTATTAATGAAGGATGTAAGTTCGTGCGGAATTATTATTCTTATTTCCGGGCCGGCCGGCATAGGTAAGACCACGGTTTGCGAAAGCTTATTGACTGAATTCAGTCCTGGCTTAGAACGCGTTGTTACGGCAACAACGCGAGCTCCTCGAGAGGGAGAGTTAGATGGCGTGGATTATCACTTTCTCTCGACTGAAGAGTTTGGGCAGAAGGTGTTGGCGAACGAGTTCTACGAGCATGCGTTGGTGCATGGGCGATGCTATGGCACATTGAAAAGCGAGATCAGAAGACGATTGGAGATGGGAGTAGATCTCCTGCTGAACGTAGACGTTCAAGGTTTCGAAGCGTTTCAAAAGGCGAGCGAGACGGATCGGTTCTTGTCGGGTAAACTTCGAACGGTTTTCTTGATGCCTAAAAACTTGGAGGAGTTGAAAGGTCGACTGTTAAGTCGAGGCACCGACTCCGAAGAAGAAATCGAACGCCGCATGGCTACGGCAAAAGCTGAAGTAGCCCGAAATGGAGAATACGACTACTGCGTGAACAGCAAATCGATGGGGCACGATCTTTCGTGCGTACGAAAGATTTATCTCGATGCAAAAGTCTAGGGGGTAACCCTTTTCTAATACTTAGCCAAAAGTCTAAGTGGCAAGTTCGACGCGTTCGGACTCGGGCCAATCGATATGGAAGAATTTTTCTCGTGGTTCATCCGTACGCTCGTATGTGTGAGCGCCAAAATAATCTCGCTGTGCTTGAAGCAGGTTTTGAGGAAGTCGGGCACAGCGGTAGCCGTCATAGTATGCTAGTGCCGAGGCGAAGGTGGGAATTGGCACACCATGTTCTGCTGCGGTGGCCACGACTTTCCGCCAATTGGCTTGAGCGGCGGCGATGGAATCGCGGAAGTAGGGATCGAGAAGGAGATTGGCTAATGAAGGATCTCGCTCGTAGGCCTCGGTGATTTTTTGCAGAAAGGCAGCCCGGATGATACATCCACCTCGCCAAATTTGGGCAATCTCACCGAAATTCAGTTCCCAGTCGTATTCGTTTTGAGCTTCGCGCATAAGCTGAAATCCTTGGGCGTAAGAGCAGATCTTTGAGCAATAGAGTGCGTCACGAATGGCTTGGACGAAGGCTTCTTTGTCTCCAGCAAAGTCTTTCTCCGGCCCCGACAAGACGGACTCGGCTTCTACGCGCTCCTCCTTTACGGCACTAAGGCAACGAGCGAATACGGCTTCTGACACAGTGGGGGCGGGCACGCCCATGTCGAGGGCGTTGACAGAGGTCCATTTACCCGTCCCTTTTTGACCGGCAGTATCAAGAACGATATCAACGAAGGGTCTCCCTGTGCGAGGGTCTGCCTGTTTGAGAATGTCTGCTGTGATCTCTATGAGAAAGGAATCAAGTGAACCTTGATTCCATTCGCTAAAGATTTCTCCCATTTCCGTCGGAGTCAGACCGAGAAGGCGTTGCATCAAGTCGTAGGCCTCGCAGATCATCTGCATGTCTCCGTACTCTATGCCATTATGAACCATCTTTACATAGTGGCCGGCGCCGTTTGGACCGATGTAGGCCGAGCAAGGGAAACCTCCTTCAATTGGTTTGCCGGGTTCAGCTCCCTCAAGAGGTTTACCGTTCTCGGGATCAACTTTTGCGGCGATTGACTTCCAAATGGGTTCGAGTGTCTTCCATGCCTCCAAATCCCCTCCCGGCATGAGAGATGGCCCGAAACGAGCGCCCTCTTCACCGCCGCTAACGCCTGAACCGACGAAATGAAAGCCTTTCTCCTTAAGCTCTTTTTCACGACGGATCGTATCAGTCCACTTGGCATTGCCCCCATCAATGATAATGTCTCCTTTGTCCAAGTGCGGAAGAAGGGAATTTATTACCGCATCAGTTGCCTCTCCCGCCTTAACTAAAATTATTATTTTTCTGGGTCGCTGAATCGATGATACAAAATCTTCAAGTGCTTCGCAACCAACAAGCCCCCCGGGAGTATCTGGATTGCTTCCCACGAAGCCTTTTGTCTTGGATGAGGTTCGGTTGTAAACTGAGATGCGAAATCCGTGATCCGCAATATTTAAGGCAAGATTTTGTCCCATGACTGCCAAACCGACGAGACCAATTTCTGAGAGATTTTCATTCATAATGCTAAAATAATAAAAGCTGCTCCAATGAAGCAATACCTGTTCGCATGCGAGCGAAATGAGGTTAGGTGGTGCTTAGTGCCCATGTCCGTGCCCACGAGCGCAACGCTCGCAACGAGTCCAAACTGTAGTGCCGTCGGCAAAGAATTCCTTTTTCCAAATCGGTACGCGTCCCTTAATTTCATCGATGACGTAACGGCAAGCTTCGAATGCTTCATCTCGATGAACTGCTGCAACTCCAACCCAAACCGCGATTTCTTTAAGTTGCAGCAAACCCACTCTATGAACAACTCGCACATTCTTAATGGGAAATTGATCGCGGGCTTCGTTGAGAATGCGTTGACCCTCGAGAATAGCAAGTTCCGCGTACGCTTCGTATTCTAGGCGAAGCACTGGCTTCCCATCATTGTAGTCACGTACCCAGCCTTCGAAAGTAACGAATCCTCCGCAGTCTTGGCTCATCATGCCGTTACGAAAAAACTCTACATCTATGGGCTTGGAATAAAGCTCGAACATCACAAATTTTATATTCTTGAAGTTGTAATACGAAAAAAGGCCTGAAAAATTGAAATGTATAGAAACAAAAGTCATACATCTGTTCCAAGGCAAAAAGCTTTAAGGCTTTAAACTGTCTATTCGGAAACAGAGGATAAAGTACAATAATGGAATCAATCAACCGTACGATGATTTTTGGAAGATGAGATACATTCAAGTTTGAACAGGGTAAGCATGTGCTTTATGAGGCTAGCATGAAAAATTGTCTCTTTTTCTTTATCCTGACACTTGCCATCGGTTTCGGATGCTCTAACGAACCGGTCACGAACTCTTC
>CAWVZQ010000053.1:0-12239 GCA_963934405.1 uncultured Opitutales bacterium
TCGACAAACTCCCGCCCAAGTTTTTTCATCCAGTCTCGAGTGAAGCCAATCCGCAAAACAATTGTAAATTGTGGAGTGAGCCATGTCTCGGCGTGTGTTTTCGCGAAGGAGGACGATGGCACCTTGGTTTTAGAGCAGACGGAGACGGAGAGTCTGCAGTATGATTATTCCAACGACAGTCTATGGCTAAATGCGCTTGCCGATGGCCTTGAAAAACTCGTTGCCCGGGGAATTGGCAAGGGAGAGGCCCATTTTATTTTGCCTGGCAGTCTTTTGCTTACCAAAACGATTCGAGCTCCCCGCGTAGAAGAAAGCAAACAGCGACAAATAGTTGCCTTCGAGTTGCAGCAAAAAATGCCATACCCCTTGGCCGAATTAATTTGGGACTATCAGGTCGTTGAGGATGATGGAGTGGAGCAGGAGGTTTTGGCCATAGCCGTTCGTCCTGCGATCGCGGAATCCTTTTGCGAAAAAGTCGATGCATTGGGGCTCAATCCCGTCGAATTGAGTGCAGCCTCCATACTCGACTACAATGCACTAAGGCATTCTCTGCTAGAAATGAGGGGCGAGGAGACACTTGTAATTAACATCGGGGCCAAGTCCACAAATCTTCTTTTCGTAAATCCAGAGGGCTTTCTCATTCGCAACATTGCCCTTGGCGGCAACTCACTAACCCAGCATGTCGCAGATAGCATAGGAGTGCCTTTTGCAAAGGCGGAACAAGTAAAGAAATCTTTTTTTTCCGGCGAGGTGGCCTTCTCTTCCGATGATCCCGCAGTGCAGGTTCTAGAGAAAAACGCCGAACAATTCAAAGCTCGCATGAGTCAAGAAGTAACTCGTTCTGTTGTTACTTACAAACGCTTAAAGAAAGGCAAATCCCCGACCAGAGTTTTTCTCTGCGGGAAGGGTTCCTTGCTGCCGGGCCTTCCTGAATATTTAAGCCAAAAACAGGCGTTGGCTGTAGATTATTTCGATCCTTTGCGTGCCGTTAAAATAGGATCCCAAATAAACCCTGAAATATTACCGCAACTGCCATTTATGTTGAGTGAAGTGGTGGGAGAGGCTTGCCGAGTTTTTGCGGTGGGTGAGACATCATCCTATCGCGGCATAAATTTGCTACCCAAAGACAAGCTAGCCCACATGACCATCCGCAAAAAGCGCTGGTGGTTGGCAGCGGCAGCGGCTATTCTTTCGCTTCTTCCCCTTCCGGTCGTCATTGGGACGATGTCGGAGTTGTCTCAAGCCGAACAAACGCTTTCCGAAAAAAAAGGACAATTGCGTCAAAAGCAACTGGAAGTTTCAGAACAGGTAGAAAAGCAACAGGGGTTGCTTGCCCTAGACCATTTTGCGAGAGCGATAGACAAAGAAATTTCGCCCTTACTAACCGTAAGTTCAGGGGCTGACAATTGGCGTCTATTGCTGGCTGACCTGCAGACGCTAATCATAAATGAAGCTCGCGAAGTTTGGCTTGACGAACTTTATGTCCAACGGGAAGCACGCGGTAGCAAAAAGCCCGCTCGAAGCCGTGCGAGTAACGATCAAAACAAAAAACCGAATCGCGTGCTTGTCCTGAACGGCCGCTTTCTTGTCCACGATCCGGAAACCGAATCGAGTCGTGAAAACTTGATTCAGCTTAACAGTGCTCGCCAAAAGGCACTTACGGAAAGCCTCGACCAGTGTGATTTCGCCAAAAAGATTTTAAAAAAGCAGTTCGAAACCGAAGGGAGAGGAGACCTCTTCAATCGTTTCTATACTTACTTTCACTACGAAATCGAATTGAAAGGGGAACGCTCCTTATAGTTTTAAACTTTCCGCATCTTGATGAAAAACTTCCTGAGGGGAAACCTTTACTTTATAACATTTGCCCTTTTGGCAGGAGGAGTTTTTGCGTCTTTGTTGATGTTGTCATGCAACCAGTCGGAGAATTTGGATGAGGTTATTGGGGACATAGAGTCAATCGACCGAGATTTAGCTAAGGAAATTGATGACGGAGCGGGATTTGGATGGATCGAGGCCAACTTAGACTTGGCTCGAGAGGACAACAAAAACCTCTTGGACAAGCGAGCTCGTGAACTCAATAAGTGGAGGGAGATTTTGGGAAGAGATGATGTGTTTGCAGGTGTCGAAAAGAAGGCAACCGACGATGTGAATGCGGAAATATCTCGTTTTTTGGATCTCTACCGTAAAGAAGCAGGCGAATATGGCGTAAAGATTAAAGGAGCATTAAAAACGAGCACAGACGAATCCAAGGGATTGTTCCCGAGCGAAGAAATTTCCTCAGGAGAGGGTCGAGAGGGCTTCGGATTTGCCGGATACGATGGTTCTTGGCCAAGCATTTCCGACAAAGAAGCTCGCGAGCTCTTGAAGCAAAAACTGATTTCGGAAAAGCTTTTGCTAACACTTTTCAAGGCTAAACAGAATGGCGAGCCCATGGAATTACTTGGCATTCGCCGTGAGCCCGTCGGTGATGTCGACCGGCAACGAATCGCGGAGGAGGCCTTGAATGTGGATTCCTTAGCCAATGTCCTTGCCAAGCGAGAAGGGAGTATCGAAACTTATGCATTTGAGGTAAGTTTTCTGGCACGAACGAGTGCCCTCCGCACTTTTTTAAATAGTCTTCAATATCCTTTTCTTGTTCGGGATATCTCAGTAATGCGGCTGGAAAATAGTTCTTCTGGTTTTTCGGCAACCAACAATTCAGACTCTAACAGCCTTTTTGGTCCCAACTCCGATAATATCGCAGTAAATTCAAAAACTCTGCCGATCATCAAGGATGTGGGTTCTCGGTTTTCCATTTTAGTAGAATATGTTTTGGTAGCTCATGCAGACTTGGATTTGCTGAAGCCTCTTTGCTCTAGTAATCTGCTTGCAGAATGCACTTTGGCCATAGATGACATCGAGAACGGGTCGGAAGCCGACGAGAAGCTAAAGGCCTTTCTTCGACGTCATTATCCATGGAGCCCCCCCCCTTCGTCCTCCATTTCCGAATTGTTAACAGTCTTGGGGTCGGAAAAAGAGGCAAAATATTTCCTTAAACAGATTTCCGGCAACAAATAATCCTCGTGAAAAATTTTCTGGCAGCAAACTACGAAAAGATTACGCTAGGCTTGTCTTTGTTGTGTCTAGGGATATTCGCCCTGCTTTCCTTGTTGGGGGAAGACCGTCGCGAGACCGAATCATCTCGCGGGCAGAACGGGGCAACTCTTTCCCAAAAAAAGAACGCACAAAGCGGAGATGAAGAAACTCTTGGCGTTATTACCCTAGAAACGAAAACTCCACATGGCTTGATGCCTGGAGAACTCGTAATTATAGACGGAGCCGAACCGGAATTTTTTAACGGGAACTTTACAGTAAAAACCATCCTTCTTCCAAAAAAAGGTACTGAGGTCGTGCTTCTTCTTTTTGACGGAAACACCATTTCGGGAAAGCTCAAGCAGCCAGTTTCTACTGAAAAAAAGCCAGAGAAATTAAAGGCGGAAGGTTTGCTTTCATTAAGAACGGAGGATGAGGATCAACAAGATGTTCGTATCGCTGAAGTGGAACAGTTTTGGGGATCCACAATGCTAACTATTGCTACGGAGAATGACAATGAAGAGGAATCCGAGGGCGATCTTGTCTTACAGACTTATCAAAAACGAGGAGGAGTTGCCTTAAAAAGCGAGTCGCCAAGTGGCGGCAAATGGGTCGAGGCGTCTTCGCCAAAGGAGGGAGAACCAAGCTACGATCTCTTTACGCCCCCTGTTCTTTATGTTGTTAACGGTCGCCTCGAAACCAGTTTGCCCGAAGAGGCAAAACCAGAAAAACTTTCGGAGGAATTTGGTCTGCGCCTTGTCGTATTCGAGAAAGTTCCTTACAGGTTTCGAATTCGTAGTTGGATTGGAGAAACACCATACCTTGAAGACCTACTTCATGAGTTTCCCGTGGGAACGGGTCGATATGTTCGCAACCGCTTGCAAGTTAGGGTGCCATATAAAGAAAACCACAATTACAAACCAGGCACTCCTTCTTTGCTTCCAACTAATGACGATGACCCCGACAAAATGATTTCTGTGAATGCCTTTGCCGTGCAACAGATCCGAGATTCCAAAACAGGCGGAATCCGGCCTGTGGGACGAGCCCTGATCAAAGATTTCCGATTATCGGGGAAGCCGTTTGAAATTAATAGTTTCATGAAAGAAACCCACGCGGGACAGTATCGCATTTCCGTAGAATCCACCTCAAAGGATAACAGTGCCGAAAAATTTACCTTTGATCAAAATTCAACGAAGACCTCGTTTCGTCTCGCGATGCGAGAGTACAAAATTTTGGAAATAGATCTTGTTAAATCTCGAGTTCACCTTGAAAAGCAAGCGCTCGACCCGCCCGAACTTCAATACAAATGGCTTGCCCTGCTGCTTGACGACAAATGATGGTGCCTGAAAATGTTCAGAGGAGACTAAAACAGCCATTGTTCCCTAGAAAAGGTTTCCATTTTGGAAGTTGACCCCACAGTTCGAAAACTGTTCCTTGATTGGCAGGAATTAACAAGCCCGAAGAGCGGATCTCTACTTTTAAACTCCTTACAACTTGCCCGTAGATGAAACCTTTGATCGCCAATGTGGCCCGAAAGGAAAGAGCTGTCATGCGAACGGCTTTTTTACTTGCAGGCATTTGCGCCGCATTCTCGGGCTACGCTCAATCGCTACCCCCCCTGCCACCATTGCCTCCGGTTGGCGAACCGACTCCCAGTCCGGATGGACTTCCTCCTTTGCCTGAACTGGGTGGCGTGGAGTCCGCTCCTGTCGAAAGCCCGCCCTTATTGCCGCCTTTGCCAGGAGTGCTCCAGCCCGTGGAACCCTCACCCGAACCCTTCCCCCTAGATCCTGTTCCGTCAGAGCCTTCGCCTTTGCCCGAAACGGAACCCGCTACACCCTTGGCGGATGGACCGAACTTATCTGAGACCGCCAAACCCGATCCAGTTGAAGTATCGGGTTTTAGCCTCCCGCCAGTAACGGATGGCGCCGGTCTTTTGCGACTCCTTGATGAGGTAAGAATTCGCTTAAGAAGGGAGGACTACCAAGGAGCTCAAGCCTTGACCGAACAAACTCTTCGTACATTTGCCGAGACAGCCGAAAACGCCTTCTATCTAAGGCAATTTCGCAGGGAGCAAACAAACCTCTACTACCGTATGGCTCATAAAGCCCTTAAGGAAAAAAGATATTCGTTAGCGAGCCAATACCTCGGGCGCTATCAAGAAAATGTGGCCCGTGATGTAGAGGATCGTAAACGAGCTCGAGAGGTGCGTGCCGGCACCCAGGGTAAGAGCGATGTTTCTTTGGTAGGAAAACTGGTCGAAGAACTCGATGAAGCAAAAAAAGAACTTGCGGAAATTCGTGCGAAATCAGGTCTTCCCGAAAGTGACGCCAAGGTGGATTACGAGCGTATAATGGCTCAGGAGCAACAAGAACTAGTGAAAGCGAAAAGCAGAGCGGAACGATTGCTGGAAAAAGCCCGCATAGATGCCGCAGACGGTCAGTACGAATTGGCGAAAGATCAAGTTGATGAAGCCCTGTCTTTCCTGCCTAAAAACGTGGCTACCATAGCGCTGATGAGTGATCTTTACAAAGCCAAGCAGCAAATTCTTTGGTATCGGATCGGAGAAGCTATGCAAAAGGGACGCGTGGGTAATGTTCAGATTCTCGTGCTTGAGTATCAAGATGTGGAAAAAGAGCGACGAAGTGAAGAGGTCGCCACCCTCGGGATTGAAGAAGGACCTGACTTCGAAGGGGAAATGCGAAAGGCGAGGGAGAAAGCAGAGCAACAAGCGGAACTTGCTGAAAAGATGCTTGCCGTAGCCAAAGGCAATGTCCGAGACAAGGAATATGCAAAGGCAGAGCAGGATCTAGTGAAAATTACTAATTATCTTGAACCAAGCACTCGCACTTGGCCGATCATCTTGGATGCCGCCATTACTCGCAATCAAATCAATTTGGAAAAAGCAGAGGATGCCAGAAAGGCAAAAGATTGGGAATTGGCCAATCAGTATACCGATGCTTACAGGACGGGCCTTTTGCAGGATAGAAATGTCATGGGAGCAGGAGAAATGGACCTCGGCAGACCAGGTCTAGAGTCCACGAAGGGTAAAGGTTCTGTAGACAATCTCATGAAGAGGTCCGACCGGATGCGGGGAAGAATCGAGGATGATATGAAAAACCCATACCGACGACATATATCGGAATTTTCACCCGACCGGGAAGATCAGCTAGCCGACCTGCGGGAATTGCTCATGCGAGCGAAAGTGCAGTTCATCAATAACGACCTAACGGGCGCTCAAGAGACCTACCGCCTTATCGAAGCCCGCTATTCAGATAATTATGAAGCTAAGCAGATGCTTCGTCGCATTGCCAAAGTCCGCCAAGAAGAAAGCTATCTCGGTTATCTTCAAACACGAGAATCCATGCTTGAGGAAATTAATCGGGAATGGGAGAGACCAAAGGTTTTTGAGCGACAAATCGACGACGTTAAGCCTGTCCAGGAAACAGGAAACAATTTATTGGAAAAATTAAAGACGATTAATATCCCGGCGGTTCAGTTTTTTGAATCTCCCTTACCGGAAGTGGTGGCGGAACTTCAAAGACTAGCCAAACAATTTGACTTTGCCGAAGCAGACCCCACGAAAAAAGGCGTGAACATCGTTGTTTTAAATGCAGCGGGGGAGCCTCCCCCTAATGTGACCATTACTTTAAACGGGATGGCTTTGGATCAAATGATCAGTTTTATTTCGGAAATGGTCGGCTGGAGTTTTGATGTAAGAAACGATGCAGTGGTTCTCTCAAAATCAGGAGCTGGCGGTGGCAGGCCGATCGGTTTGGAAACGGAATTTTACGAAGTTTCTCAAGGGACGATCCAAAGAATGACGGGCGGTGGTGGCGCGGGTGGTGGCGGTGGCGGGGCCGATCCTTTTGCACCACCTGGCGGCGGTGGCGCGGGCGGTGGTGCGGACGATGTCGGGGCCAAAATACGCGGCTTTCTCGAACAGGCTGGCATACCGTTCGAAGACGACAGAGGCCATAAGTTCGTTTTTGACGGGTTTCAAATGATTGTCACACACGAGCGGCGATTTTTGGATTTGATCGAGCGCATTCTCGAGCGATTGGACCAAGACTCTAGCCGGCAAGTCGAAATTGAGACAAAGTTTCTTGAGGTGCAAGAAGGTGTTTTGGATGAAATAAGTTTTGATTGGAACATGCGCTGGGGAAATTCCCGACCAATCTTTGACACCGCCACTGGGATGCCAACAATTGATTCCAATGGCATGCCACTGCAGAGGTACGACAAAAACTTCAAGGGCAACACCAGAACATTGGCCTTGGCCCATTCTCCTAGTGGAGTGGAAAGGAATATCCAAATAACTTACGATCAAAATCCAGAGGCTAACAAGCAATTTGGCCAACCTATTCCAATGATGCCGGGAAACATAGGAATTGGCGCAGGTGTAGATTCATTGATTGACTGGACGGGTTCAATTTTGGGCATGAGGGAGGCAACTCTTTTGGTTAACGCCCTAAAAAGAAAACAAGGTACGGATTTGCTAAGTGCCCCACGGGTTACGGTCATGGATGGACAACCGGCAAGCATTACCATTGCTCAGGAATTCATTTATCCTACCGACTGGCAACTCCAGCAACAAGGTGGAGGAGGGGGAGGTCAACAAGGCGGCGGTGTGCAATTCCCGCAGCCGGCTCTTCCGCAATTCGATACTGTAGCACCCGACGATGAGCAACCTGGTTTTCGCGAAGTCGGTGTTGTCTTGGACGTCACGCCCAGAATTGAAAAATACAATTCAATCGCATTGGAATTAAATCCAAAAGTAACTGAATTTGATGGTTTTATAGAATACGGCGGACAGCAGATATCTTCAGTGGCATCCTTCAGTGGCATGGGGATTGTCACTTCGCCCTCAGGTATCCTCATGCCAATATTCTCCGTCCGAAAAGTGAATACAACGGTAACCATCTTTGATGGTGCAACGGTTATTATTGGAGGACTCACTCGTGAAGAAGTAAAAACCGTAAACGACAAAATTCCGGTGCTGGGGAACATTCCCCTCATCGGAAGGCTGTTTCAGTCACAGGCGGAAAGTTATCAGAAGCGAAATTTGCTTATTTTCGTCTCGGCAAGTATTGTAAGCAGAGGCGGTTCTCCCGTGCGAGAAGTTATTCAAAACATCACGCCCCAGTCCATTTTCAAAGACCCCGTTATCATGACGCCAACTGGTACGATAAGAAGAGATTTCAAGGGAGAACTCGGAGGTGCCCCATGAACTTGTTGGCACAACCTCCTCTCGCATTTGCGACTTAGTCATCCTTTGGTCGAAATTACGCCCCGCCTAAAAACCGTTAAATTTCGCCCTTTGCGACAGTATAAGGGTTAAAGACAAGCCACGAATGGACGCCCAACCACAAACCACACTTCCTCTTCCTGACGAAGTTTTTCGTAGAAACTTCGGCCGATGAAAGAAATTGAACTACCGCGGGAGGTGGCCCATTAACCCATAAATTAGCCCATGAGAGACGATCTTTGTGTCGGAAAAAAAACGCTAAATACCCGCAAATAGCTGTTAGTTTAATGTGGTGTAGGTGTGTAGTTCTGATTAAATCTACAATAATTGAAAAAGATTCACTTTTTTCTAAGAAACTCGCTTTTACCGCGTCCAACTAATGTTAGGTACAATTCTTTTTGGCATCAATTTTATGATTCATAAATCATTAACAACCAAGAGCCTCAGCCATTAAATGTCTTCCTGTTCCAAAAGTCCTACCAAGCTGGAATTAATAGTTCGCCAGTCGGTCTGGGTCATTTCTGTTGGCGGTATTTTCGGAAGCATTGCTTGGCTAGTCTCCAATCTGCCAGAACCACCGAACGTCGATGCTGGATCAAGCATCTCCTCCGTCGACCCCCGAAAATTCACAAAGCCAACTAACTCGAAAAGTCCAAAGCACCTACCCAAGGTTATAGAAAACGAAAATATTGGTCCTGAGTGGTGTGCTTCCGGAACTGAGAAAAAGAAAAAGTTGCCGGAGCCGATCTTCGCACTTTTTCGAGACTGGATTTCCTCTTCTGGCAATGCCTCGGGGTCAATAGGCGCTAAAGAGAAACAAGCGGGCCTTATTTTGGCCAAAAAAAGACGGGTTGCTCTAAAAAAGTTAATTCAAGCGAATCCCCGTCTCGCCTTGCAGCAAATCATCCCTTCGACCACGAGAGAGCGCCTGCCGACTGAAATTTGTAGCGAATTTGCCGATATTGTTTCCGGTGTGGGCAATCTTGAAGTTCTTCATGCCTGTTTTGGTCCCAAAGAAGGTTATCGGCAAACGATTTTCAGGACGATTCGAATGCACGATGGTCGAAAGTACAATGTTTCTGCATACGGGCAACGATCCATTTTTCAGGAAAAAATCGGTATATCCGTGCTGGGTGCTGCAATCGATGGCGAATTAGCGTTGCTCGATTCGCCTGCAAGAGTTCTTGGTAAAGAGGAAGCAACGGGATCGGGGCTTTCCGCGGACCAAGCATATGTGGAGATTTCCGGAGAACGATTGAGCTTTGATTCAAGAGAGGACGCCCAAATTTACTGTCGCCGAGTTCGCAAGATGGAGACAACGGGCGGAAAGGTTCTCAATTACGATCTCTTCCAGGCTTCAGGTCAAACATTGAGCACCACCAGTTACCAATATCAAATATTGGACGTTAACCTTACTTGGCGAGATGCAAGAATAGTAGCTGAAGGACTAGGCGGGTATTTAGCTCAAATCGATTCTGACGCTCAGCGTACAACAGTTGCGGGATTGATTGGTTCTGCCGGGTTCGCTGCCGCGTGGATTGGCGGCGATTCCAACTATTCAGTACTTATGCCTGATGAGAAAAACGCCACCCTTTCGAGCCAAGACACAAGGCCTTACGTCGTTGAGTTTCCTCTGTTGTCCCCCTTCGCAAACCTGAGCCAAGATTCTAATGCTACAGGGGTGAAGATATTGGTAATTCCCGCCCGCTACAAAGATCAGGACACAGCGCTCAATGGAAGCAGTCGGGGAAATTTTTCTCCTCAAACTGCTGAGGCAATTTACAGGGAGATGGAGGCAACCCGAACTTTCTACCTGCGCGAATCAAACGGCAGAAGCCGGTTGGACTACAATACCACCGGTACGGTCACTCTTCCTGAAGACAAGGCTTTTTATGACTGGACCGCTGATAATGGGGGCGTATTTGGCTATCTCCCCGCACATGCTATGGCTGCGGCCTCTAAGGCAGGTTACGATATTT
This sequence comes from uncultured Opitutales bacterium, assembly GCA_963934405.1. Lineage (GTDB taxonomy): Bacteria > Verrucomicrobiota > Verrucomicrobiia > Opitutales > Seribacteraceae. The sequence continues at coordinate 10,300 of CAWVZQ010000053.1, forward strand.
CTGGATACGACAAGTTCGTGTTCATTACTACCGCGGCGCACAAGGACTATGGAGGTTTGGGAGGAGGTCGTTTCGCTCACTGTCCAGCCTGGGTATCGGGTGTCATTATACATGAATTGGGTCATTGCTTTGGGTTGCCCCATGCAAACCAATGGGTTTCTTTTGGCGAAAGCCCGATTAGCGACGACGGGTTTGACATCGATTACGGAAATCCCTTTTCCGTTATGGGCGGAAGCGGACACAGGGAGAGCCCCGAAGATGTGTCAGCGGAAGCCGGAATCCAACTGGACCCAGAACTGGAAAGTCAGGCTGCCATGTCCTTCACTCTATGGGCTAAAGACATAATTTTCGCCAATGATCCCGAGGGATTTTATCGCACGGGAAAAGTGAACACGGCACTTCGTGGTTGCGATATCATTGAAATCGAGACGAATTCTACGGATTCCAATGTTACCGAGAGTCCATTGGCATTGGATGATACCGAATATTCCAATTTCTACCGAATATATCATCACGATTACGACCTATCCGACGACTACGTATCCTCGCTTCCCTTACCCCAACAAGAGTTTCTCCGAGTAAAGGGGATTGCGCCCTATGGCTTGAGGGAAGGTACATTTCTAATATCGATTCCATCGGATTTTGTTTTGCATGACGATTTTGAATCCAATGGTTCCATTGATCCAAGCACCCGCATTTACGTTCCCAAGTTCGTAGGTTCGGGGAATGATGTTAATGCGACCTTGGAGCGTTTGGCCAATGGTAACTTCAAGCTTACCATTCTTAACGGCGGCAGTGGGTTTTGCGTGGAACCGACCCTTGTTTTTTCAGAAACGAATGGGACGAGTTTGGAAGTGGCAATCCATAAGGATTGGATTGGAATAGATCAGAACGGAACTTTTTCATCGACGACTCTTCTGGAAAAGGCCGATTGGGCGTTAGCCACCGAAGGTTTTGCTCGCGGACTTCGTGGTATTGTCGCTCCCTCCAGCCCCTTTGGCCCTGATGGCGCGAACGATCTGGAATGGGATGCTGCCACCAACCAATTCGTAGAGATACCCTCACCCGGAAAGTATTGGGTCGGCTACCGTCGAGAATTTAGTCAGCGGGGTCTTACGTTGACTCTCTCGAACAAGCTCTTGGACATGACAAGGGAAACCCAAGAGAAGTACTCTGACGGAGCCTTGCTCATCGGTCGCACTTATTCCGACTATGGAACCGACTTTCACGTTACCCCCGTCCGGCACGGCGGGACTTATCCCATGGAATATATTGATGTCGTGGTTCATTTCAAGACCCACAACGGCCTAGATGGAATTTTTGGGACGACCGACGACAACAACAGCGACCCCGTCGCCAGCCTATTACTCGATAGGCAATCCCCAAGTGTTGGAGAAGTGGTGTCGCTTTCCGTCTCGGTTGAATACGATCCTGACCAAGATCAGGATTTCGCCTACGCTTGGTTTGTAAACGATGTGATGTTGGGTCAGGATCAATTTCTAAACAAATCTTCCATCAGTTATGGCTTCGACAAGGTCGGCTTTCAAAAAATTCGAGTGGAAGTTTCCGACATGAAGGGAGGGATGGCGAGCATTGCGCGAACGCTTGAAGTCGGTCGCCCCGAAAAACTAAATTTCTCCGAGATTGAGGGTCGCGTTATGGGCAAAGAGGGGAAAGCCGTCCGTGGCCTCCGAGTAGTTGCCCAAAAAGCATTGCCCACCATGCATCAAATTACTTGGGAAAGTTCCGAGGCTGATAACAGGATAAAGCGCTTCCACATTGACGGTAAGGAGTCTCCCGACCTTGTCTTCCACCGAGGCCAATGGCATCGGTTTGTTTTGGATGAATCCTTGGAGGACGTCGCCCTTAGTTTCAACCAAAACACCGATCGGCATCCTGCCGAAATCAAGGCGAAGATGGGGCTTCGTTTACATCTTGAG
>CAWVZQ010000054.1:0-12223 GCA_963934405.1 uncultured Opitutales bacterium
TTTACCTATTCACCCACTCTCAACTTTGTGGGTACCGATAGTTTTGTCGTGCAAGTTGACGATGGGAATGCAACCGACTCGATTAAGGTAAATGTGCTTGTGGACCCCGTCGACGATGCTCCAGTTATCGCTCAAGGTACCAACATTTCCGTCAGCATGAGTGAGAATGGCATTCCTCTGGCATGGGCAGCCCCTTCTCTGAGTGCTTCAGATATCGATGGGGACGATTTGACATGGATAGTTTCTTCTCAAGCGATCAATGGTACGGTTGATGTGAGCGGAACCGGGCAAAGTCCTGATGTTGTCACATATGTTCCAAATACTGATTTCATAGGGGCAGACAGTTTTGTTGTCTCAGTCAGTGATGGCAGTTCCTCTGATCAGATTACGATCAACATATCGGTGTCAGGAGTGAAATACCCTCCGGTTTTATCGGCAGACTTTGCTCTTTCCGTTACGATGAGCGAGGATGGTTCACCTACATCTTGGACACCACCTAATATTTCAGCTTCGGATCCTGATGTTGAGGATACCTTGACTTGGAGTGCTTCGATTGCTCCTCTCCATGGCACTGCGACAGTTTCCGGCACCGGCAGTACACCTTCTCAGCTTGTTTATGAACCAGACTCGAATTATTACGGTTCCGATAGTTTCACCATTTCGGTAAGCGATGGGAATGTAACCGATGAAGTCGCCGTTAACGTTAAGATCATTGCCGTTAATGATGATCCAGTAATTATCCAAGGAGACTCTCTTTCCATTATCCTCAGCGAAGATAGTTTTCCCATCCCATGGGTTGAGCCAACTCTCACCGTTGGGGATTTTGATTTAGAAGATTTTCTGACATGGAGCTTGTCGACTCCTCCGGTGAACGGAGTTGCATCAGTTGCGGGAGCCGGTGCGAGCCCTACGACGTTTACTTATTCCCCAAATGCAAATTGGTCGGGGAGCGACAGTTTTGTGGTCGAGGTTAGTGACGGTACGACGTCCGATTCCATTACGGTCAACTTGGCCGTAACTCCTATTAACGATGCGCCGGTTTTTGCTCAAGGTACTTCTGTCTCGGTCTCAATGAGTGAGGAAGGCACCCCGGTTTCATGGATTGCACCTGAACTGTCTGCAACCGACGAAGAAGGAGATGTGTTGTCGTGGAGCATATCGGCGCAACCGTCTCATGGTCTCGCTGCGGTGCAAGGTATCAGTGGCGTTGCGACGCTTTTAACATATGAACCTGAGGTTCACTTTGCGGGAGACGATAGTTTTGTCGTTTCGGTGACAGATGGTAACTCTTCTTCCTTCTTTACGGTAAATGTGAGCGTTGTGAATGTGAACGATCCGCTGAGCATTGATCAAGGACAGTCTATCGCCTTTACGATGAGTGAGGACGGATTTCCAGTCCAGGGGATTGTTCCCGTGCTCACTGTCTCTGACTTTGATGTTGCTGATGTCTATACTTGGATAGCATCGACAAGTCCTACCCACGGTTCTGTCGAGGTCGCTGGGAACTCGAAGGAGTTGAATCAATTGACCTACGTCCCTGATGCTTCTTGGTCGGGTATCGACAGTTTTGTCGTTCAAGTGAGCGATGGCTCAACGACCGATTCGATTACAGTGCAGGTGACCGTTACTCCTGTGAATGATGCCCCTGTCATTGCTCAAGGTGAAGTAGTCACTGTTTTTATGAGTGAAGATGGTTCTCCTGTACCATGGGTGGCACCTGTATTATCTGCTTCCGACGAGGATGGCGATGAGTTGTCTTGGGAGGTATTGACGCAAGCTTCTCATGGTGTAGCCACTATGCTGGGAGAACTATCCGGAGCCTCTGGTTTCGAATACGAACCCGAGGCGAATTTTGCTGGAGAGGATAGTTTTGTCATTTCGGTTACTGATGGTAATGATACTGACTCCATTACGGTTAATGTAATCGTTGCGAATGTAAACGACCTGCCTGTTATCAACGCAGGAGAATCAATCGAGGTTACTATGAGCGAGGACGGTTCTCCGGTTGCTTGGCATGCCCCTGTTTTGTCCGTCTCCGATGCAGATGCCAGCGGCATTTTTCATTGGAGTATTCTTGCTCCTCCAAGTCATGGAGTGGCTACCGTTGGAGGGCGCGGGGCGATTCCTTCGTCACTATCATACACCCCGGCTGCCTCTTGGTCCGGAGTTGACAGCTTTTGGGTTCAAGTCAGTGACGGTGCTGCTAGCGATTCGATTACGGTGCAGGTGACCGTCGTTCCTGTGAACGACCCCCCAACCATTGCTCAAGGTGAGACGATCAAAGTTTATATGAGTGAAAATGGATTTCCTGTTTCTTGGGCGGCTCCTAAGCTATCTGCTTTTGACGAGGATGCTGACGAGTTGTCGTGGAAGATACTGACGCAACCATCTCATGGCGTGGCCGATCTAACGGGAGACTCCTCCAGCCCTTCTGGGCTCGGATACGAACCTTTGACGAATTTTGAGGGTGAAGACAGTTTCGTTGTTTCGGTAACTGACGGAAACTCATCCGACTCAATTACCGTTAATGTAATCGTTACCAATGAAAACATCCCGCCGAGTATCGAGCAAGGAGACTCAGTGACAGTTTTAATGAGCGAGGACGGATTTCCCATTTCTTGGTCTCCTCCCCAATTGTCGGCAATTGACTTGAATGGAGATGTCTTGACATGGAGTTTGTCCAAACTGCCTTCCCAAGGCCTCGCTGGCGTTAGCGGTCAAGGTAAGAACCCTTCTGTCTTTACTTATGAACCGAATCTGAATTATTCGGGAACGGACAGTTTCTCGATCCAAGTGAGCGATGGAAATTTGACTGCTGAAGTAAGAGTCGATGTCACTTTACTTGAAGTTAGCGATCTCCCTTCATCATTTGAATTTCGTCAAATTGGTCTCTTGCATGAAAATTGTCCCGTCGGCACCATTGTTGGAAGCTTCGCTTCAAGTGAAGTCATTGAACTCCCCGATTTGCTCTTTTCGTTGGCGACGGGAGCAAATGGTTCAAGTTTCTCCAATGATCTGTTCTCTCTGGAGGCAAACGGAACATTAAAAAGTAAAGAGGCATTAAATTACGAGACTCATGCGGAGCCCCAAATATCTGTTCGTTTATCCAATGCCGTCGGCGAAGCTATGGATCAGACTTTCTCCATCGTTTTGTCGGATGTTTTTCTGCCGAGTGTGAACACTTCAGTTCCCACGGATGTGACTTCTGTTTCCGCGACTCTTCGCGGCATTGTTGAGGATTTCGGAGAAGATCCGACGGGGATTTCAGCAAGGGGATTCGTTATAGGAACTACGCCAGATCCTTTCTTGAATGATGTAGGTGCGGTAGACCTGCCTGCTGGATCAGGAACAGGTGCGTTTGACCTCACTGCCGAGGGACTAATTGCGGGAAGCATTTACTACTTTCGTTCGTATGCCGTCAATTCCGAAGGCTTTCGGTATGGTCCTCAGCGTCGTTTCGTTACGGCAAAGCACGTCTCCTTTGGTTCCCTTGTTAATGCTATTGACAAAAAATCAGACTGGTGGAGTTCCGAATGGTTTGGGGACTTTTATGCTACGGGCAGTGATTGGATTTATCATGCTGATTTCGGTTGGCTTTTTGTCTATGGAGATAGTCCCGGCAATTTATGGTTATGGCAGCAGGATCTGGGGTGGGTTTGGGTCTCGGATGTCTCTTTCCCTTACTTTTATTCCAGTAAACTCTCCAACTGGTTACTTTGGAAGCAAACGACAGGAAACATTGCAGTGTTCTTCGATTATTCTCAGTCCAACTGGATTAACCATTCTATTGTTACCTTACCATAGGATTTGCGAAAATGAGCAATGATTTGATTATTAAATGGAAAAATCGATGGGGAGGTTCCTGCATTCTTTTTCTGATTGCTGTTCTAAGCCTAGCCTTTTCCTCCTTTGGTCAGGATCCACAATCTCGTAAGAACCCCTCCGCCGAATCCACTGATTCTGAAAAAGAAAAGTCCGATGAATCGGAATCGGATTCCGGCGAGGATGGTTCTTCTAACAAAGAAGAAGGTTCGGGCGACAATGAGCAAACGACCGATTCAACAGGCTCTACTCCGGTGGAAACGGATCAGGACCCTTCTGGCGGTGAGAATGTTTCACCTGCCGGTCCTTCTCCTTCGGTAGCAGCTCCGCCTCCCTCTCTTTCTTTTGCGGTTCCGGATGTGGCGGGCAAAGCTTTTGATGTGAAACGAGATAGTGGAACATTGGAAGATCTCGACGAATTAAGTCGAGTGGAGGGGCTTTTGTCCGACTCGACTCCGCCTTCCGGGTTTTCGGAAGAAATATTGAACCGAGACATTTCTCTACTGACAAATCACATTCTCTCCGGAGTTTTCCCTGCTTCCGCTCGTTTCGATCAGAGCGAATTGGATGCAAAAGATTTGGCTCTGGACGTCACTTCCGTCTGGAATCATCTATCCTCGGCGACCGACTCATTTCCTTTGGTTTCCTATTCATCTGTCGTGGGTCGCAACCTTTCCCTAACCGAAGGCACATATGGGGTGGAAAGTGAGAACGCTTTTCTTTTGGGGGCTACTTCTGACTTGAGCTATTCGGGAGAGGTTTCTTTTACAGGAACGGCTTCACGAGTAGTCTTGATTGGGGGAAGTGTTGTTTCCGCTGCTGCCGGTTCCAAGTTGAAACTCGATGCAGCTCTTGCTGATCTTGTTGTTGTCTCTCGCTCGGATTGGAGTGTGGCCGATGCTTCCTTTGCCGCCGGAAGCAAACTTTATTTGCGAAGTCTCAGCGACCTAAACCTAAACAATGTCGATTTTACTGCGACCGACTTAGTGCGTCTTGAGGCTCTGATGGATCTGTCTTTGGATTCCGCTCGTTTCTCAGCTGGTCTGCGAGAAATTCAAATGCGAGCCACTACCATCGATCTGAGCAATGTCGACTTCCCCTCCTCATCTATCGTTCAATTGCATACGATGAAGGCGGGATTGGATGGGAAGTATCCCACTTTCGGTTCTTCAAACAGGGCTTACGGAAGAGTAAACTTTTTACGAAATATAAGCTATGGCGGGAAAGCTAACCTTCTTCAGGACCGCTCATCCTTCGATCTTCATGGAACTAATATTAAGATTTCTAAACTTCCTTAAAGGTGATTGTGGGGGGGGGGCGTCCCCTCTCTCGAAAGTTTTCTCTTCGTCTTCCTTTATCGTGGCGACCTTGTTTTCCGGATGCGGAACAGGCATTGGTTCATTAGGCTCAGCCAATTCACTGGTAACGAGTGCTTCCGAGGAAACTGGAATTATCTTGAAAAAGGAAGAACAGGGAGTCTCTACCGAAGACAAGCAAAGCAAATCGTCACCAACCGGAGTGCAGGAAGTCGTTGAGTTGGATCACTCGCTTTCAGGTAAGCTGCTAGCCGAAGAGTCGGAGAGGTTTCGTTCGGTTCTACAAGTCGATGTGAAGTCCTATCGTTCTTCCAACATTACACGCGTAAATTCTCAAGGGGAGAGTGCCGCTGCGACTGAATACACAACCGTCGCACGACTTGAGTTTCCCACCAGTCGCGACTTGCTCTTCTTTGAAACCTTTTCTCCTTCTCTCACCGCTCTGGGACAACGATCCTATTTCGGACAATACGAGATAGGGTCCTCCGACTCAACCGATGATGCATTGCGAAATCTCGACTATGAATTCCGTTCCATTACCCTAGGTGGTGAAGGGAGGTTAACTTCCGACTGGAAAATCGACATTTCCGTTGAGTATGACGAGCTGTTGGATTTTCGTAGTCATGACAAGCTTTACCATGCGGTCGTTTCTTCTTTTTCATTCGGTCGCGACTATTCCGTACTTGGCGGAGGAATTCTAGGTTTCGACATTGCAGCGGAATATGCTCTTACGAAAATATATCAACAATACGAAGTCCCGGGGGTTTTCGATGATGCCGGGGACAACCTACGCACCGCTCTTAATCTCTCGCTTACGCAACCACTCGATTCAGGCGGTCGATTCTACCTGACGCCCAGTGCTTCTATCATGCGCACCGCTTACACCAAGCCGACTTCGACTGGAAGAATTGATTACTTGATGCATGTTGAACTTGCTGCCATTTACCGAATCATGCCCTGGTTATATCTGAGATCCTTCACCAACTACCAAGACAAAACTGCCAATGAGAAGGCAAAGACTCTGCTCGTTGATTACGCCGAATACAACAACTGGGATGCCGGGCTGGGCTTGGGCGTCTCCTTGTCCTTTTGATTAACCTTCGTACCCATTCGACAGTTCTACTGTTAAGCGTTCTCGCGGTTTCTGGATTGCATGCGAAAGAGCCGGAAGGGGAAGATCGGCTGAAATCTTCGCCCGCGGTCGAATTTATCGAGGGAAAGGTCACCTTGCGAACATCCGAAGACGGACTGTCCCAGTCGATCCGCAAGGGAAGTGTTATGCCGGATCGGTCTCGAGTCTTTTGCCGTGACGGGGCAAGGTTGGTTTTACGAAACGATTATCGCTCCCTTCGCTTCATGGAGGATGCGACCTTTGCCTCACTGACCGATTCCCTTTTCTTATGGTCCGGAGCCTGTCTCTTGGATCAAAGGGACAAGAAAGTTCTTCGAGCTAATCCATTTCTGCTGTCTGCTCCAGAAGTAGTGGTCGAGTGTCACGGGCGGGGAACTTTTATTGCCGAGGTACAAACCAGTGGCGGAATGAAGGTAATAGGCCTAACGGGATGCTTTAAGCTTCGGTTGCCCGACGAGGAGACTTTTACGGAACTGCGTCCGGGCGAGCTTCGATTCATAAAGCCATACGGTCGCGGGTTTGGGGTCCTGGTTCACTTGAATCTGGAAACTCTAATCTCCACTGCTGCCCTCATACACGAATTTCCCCGAAACCTTTCACTCGAGACTGAACTGGCGAAGGTTACTTTGGAGCAAATTCCCCTCGTGACCAAGCGTTACCGTGCTCGCGTGGGTGACTCCCGCACCCCCGAAACCTTTGAGCTTAAACCTCTCCCGAAAAGCATAAGGCATACCCGGGGGAACACTCCTTGAGCCAGGTGCATTGCTAGTAAATGCCCAGTCTTCTCTTTGGAGTGCTTGACTTACATTGGCGTGTGACTTTAATTTTAATCTATGTTCGTGCTGAACAAAAAGCTATATGCCATTTCTCTGGCTTTGATCGTCGCCAGTCCCGCCTGCTGCTGTTTCGGTGACTGTTTGCAGCAATTCGTTTTGCCGGACGCGATGCTTCCTTCCTGTTGCTCCGGCAGCGAAATGGATGAGAACTCTGAAGACTCTTCCGATTACTGCGCGTGCAAGACATTCGAGGTCGCTAGGGCAAAGTCCGATCTGTCGTTTTCACCATCTCCTCAAGGTTTTGCCAGTTCGAGCTCACTTGCGTCCATTTTGAGCCTTGAAACAGTTTTTCCTTGGCTCTTCTCTGAGTCTGTGCCTCCATCCGGTTTGCCTCTTTTTTCGATTCCTCCCCGAATTGTCTTCCAAACTTTTCTTATTTGAGGTTGGGCCCGGCTTTGCCGGTTGTTCGATATCATTACGGAAACTTGCCCCAACTGGGATTCCCGTATTTCTTTATCAACTTCAACCTTAATTAAATGAAACATTTCAGGAACATTCTTATCGTTCTCATCTTTACGTTATCTTCTTTTTTCGTTGATGGTTTTGCCGTCGCCAAGTCAAAGTCTGAAACTAAGGAAACACCTCTTCTCAAGCACAACGAAGTCGGACTCAAGGTAAAGGGGCTCGTCTGCTCTTTCTGCGCTCAAGGAATTCGCAAAAACGTCTCAAAGCTTAACTTCGTAGACACGAAAAAGCCTCAGAAGGGAGTATTGGTAGACGAAAAGAACGGATACTTCGTCGTGTCCCTCAAATCTGGAAAGACTCCCGTGTGGAAGGATTTGTTCGTCGCCGTGGTGAATGCCGGCTTCGACGTAACCGAGGGGCAATCCTTGTCGGATGGCAAAACAGTCATCCACATGCCCAGCGCCAAGAAGTAGCTAACAGTGCGATGAATAGGATTTTATGGCTTCTCGCCTTTGGATCGAGCCTCGGAGTGCTTTCCGTTCGAGCTCATCAACCCATTATGGATATGGCTCCCCGTTGGTCGGCCGGTTGGGGCTTGCAGGTTAGGCAGGTTTGGTCTGGTTCGTCCGACTACCTCAACGGTTCTACGGAACTCTCCAATCCGGACGGTCTCGAGCGATATGTTCGTCAAACTTGGCTTGAGGGGGTGTACACCTTTGATAAATCGGTAAGAGTGACTTTCAAGATGCCCTATGTTGACAAGTCTCGAACGATTCTTTTCGGCGGAACTCCTGCCCGACAGCAATCGAACGGGTGGGGCGATCTTGTCCTCGCGGCACCCCTCAAGAAGTACTCTAATTTCGAGGGATACACACATAACTTCGGTTTTACTCCGCAAGTCCGAATGCCTACGGGTTCGACCAGAGATGATTATGCCCTGAGCGATGGGAGTTGGGATTTTGGCTTGAGCTTGTCCTATTCCGGGGAAGGTTACTTGTTCGATTCTTTTCCCAATCTGCACTTTTATCACCTCTACGATTTGTTCTATTGGGAGAATCGTAAAGGAGAAGTAGGCTTAGAGGAAGGCGATGAACTGGGATTGGACGTCAACGTGGGGATGAAGCTTTACCACGACAACGACAGCCTGACCGGTGCATTCCTCATGTGGGACGTGACTGCTCGCCGGCAGGAAGTTGGTGATGCTCGTACGGGAGCATACGAGGGGAAGAGCCTGCAGACAGGTCCCGTACTAGTTTGGTACAAGGATAGTCTCATGATTCGCGGGGAGTGGAAAGCATCGGTCTACGAAAGCCTTCACGGTTCGGGGATTGCTCGGGGGAATTCTTTCGAACTCGGCATGGGAATCTCCTTCTAAACTATTTGCCGAACGCTCATAACGTAGCATTTTTTGCGTAACGGCTTGCTCTTTTCGATCAGCGGTCTTTTTTTCTATATTTTAACAATAGATGCCGACAAGAAAAACCAGTGAAGAAGGGCAAGCTAAGCCCAACCCAGAATCGCCTGACCCTGCGAACAAGAGTTCGGATGTTTCCGAGGCTAAGGAAAAGGCGGTTATGGATCTTGAAGTTAAGGATGCCCAGCTCATCTTTCAGTCTGTCTGGCAAAACTTGGAATCGGAACTGGATGGCGACAACATGCAGTTTCCCGCCGAAACTTTCTGGCTCAACGGCGCGCCCGGCGCCGGCAAGGGAACGCAAACGGCTTTCATCATGGAGTTTCGCGACTTCACGGAAAAGCCAATCGTGGTCAGCGATCTGTTGAAAAGCCCGGAGGCTCGCAAAATGATGGATGCGGGCATGCTTGCCGGTGATCGCGAAGTAACCGAACTTGTTTTGCGCCGTCTGCTGGATCCTATTTATGATACCGGTGCCATTGTTGATGGATTTCCCCGTACAAAAACGCAGGTGGAATGCCTGAAGCTGCTCTACCAACGCTTGAACGAACTTCGAAGAAAGTACTTGGGGACGGAAAAGGAATCGCAGTTCCCCAAACCTCGCTTCCACATCATCATGCTATTCGTTGATGAGACCGAGAGCGTGAGACGTCAACTGGCTCGAGGTAAAAGAGCTCTAGAGTTCAACCATGAAGTGGAAGCTTCCGGCGTCGGCAGTCAAATCACCGTACGCAAGACTGATCTTGAGGAGGAGGCTGCCCACAATCGTTACAAGACCTTCAAGGAAGCCACTTACGATTCATTGCGGACTCTGCGTGAGGTTTTCCACTATCACTTCATCAATGCTCAGGGCACGGTCATCGAGGTCCAGCAGCGGATCATTCACGAGTTGAAGTACCAAAGTTCGCTGGAGCTCGACGAGGGTACTTACGACCGAATCTCGACCATACCTCTCGCCGATAAGATTTCCCTTCACGCCAGACAATTGTTGGTGAATAGGCTCGATTCGTACGAAAAACTTCACACGGCCTTGTTCGAGCAGGTGGTAGACCTGATCAAGACCAAGTTCATTCCCATTGTGGAGAAGCATTCGATTTCCGGCTTAGCCTACATCAACTCGGAAGACCCAGTCTTTGAGAATCCACTTTCAATTGCCATGCTCATCGACGTTTTCACCGAACGCGGTTTCACTGCCGTAGTCGACATTAGGAGAATGGAGGTCCCTATACGAATGGATCGAGAAACCTACGAGATCATCAATCGCGTAAAGAAGATCTACAGGGTACGCATTAATTTCCCAGGATCAAAGATTCGACGCGGTCTTTGATTCTACATCAACTCTAATTACTTTATATGGATCCTCGATACGAAATTCTTGCAGCCAACGTTGTTTCTCATTCCACGAAACTCGAAAAAGGAGAAAAGGCGCTAATACATGCCTTTGACGTTCCTCACGAGATGACTCTCGCTCTCGTGCGGGCTGTCCGGGCAAGAGGAGCCATTCCCTTCGTTCAGTTGCAGCACGCCCGCATTGATAGAGAATGGATTCTAGGAGGTGCGGACGAGCAGTTCGAAGCTGCCCTTTCCTGGGAAATGGACCGCATGAAGGGCATGGATGCCTACATTGCCCTCCGAGGTGCGGCAAATGTCTTTGAAACCTCTGACTTGCCTCAAGAGGACTTGAAGAAAGCCATACGCATCCTGAAACCCGTTCTCGATTGGCGCGTAAAGAAGACCAAGTGGTGCGTGCTCCGCTGGCCTACGCCATCGATGGCCCAGCAAGCTCGCATGAGTACGGGAACCTTCGAGGATTTCTTTTTCGACGCTTGCTGCATGGACTACTCTCGCATGACCGAGGGAATGGCAGTGCTCGAAAGGCGCATGGCCGAGGCGGACAAGGTGCAAATCATCGGCCAAGGCACCGATCTCAGATTTTCTCTCAAGAGCATCAATGCAGTTGCCTGCGGCGGAACCCATAACATCCCCGACGGCGAGGTATTTTCTTGTCCCGTGCGCGACAGCGTGGAAGGTCACGTCAATTTCAATGCGGATACCATTTACCAAGGTACTGCCTTTTCCAATGTTCGTCTTGCATTCGAGAATGGAAAAGTCGTCGAAGCGACGGCCGACTCCAACGAGAACAAGCTAAATGAAATTTTGGATTCGGACGAAGGCGCGCGCTACATCGGCGAATTTGCGATCGCCTTCAATCCGAAGGTCACCGAACCCATGCTCGACATCCTCTTCGACGAGAAGATTGCAGGTTCCTTCCATTTTACTCCCGGGCAAGCCTACGAAGAAGCCGACAACGGCAACCAATCCCAAGTGCACTGGGACATGGTTTGCATTCAACGCCCGGATTACGGCGGCGGGGAAATCCTTTTTGATGGCGAACTCATCCGCAAGGATGGTCAATTTGTTCCCGACGACCTGCAAAAGCTCAATCCCGAGTATCTCCTCGCCGAGAGTTCCTGACTCCCTCTTCCCGTCCCATGGCTCTGGATTCCGCCGACAAGGCTTTCATTCGAGCCCTGCCAAAGACCGAGACTCATCTGCATATCGAGGGATGCCTTCCTTGGGAACTCCTTCACGATCTTTACCCGGACGAATTTTCCGATCCACCCAATTTTTGGGCCGATGATTTTCGCTACGACTCTTTCGAGGAATTCGAACGCATCCTCATCGAGCACGCCATTCGATGGTTCACGACTCCCGATCGTTACCACGAAGCAGCAAAAGTTATTTTTGCCCGGCACCTCGAGCAAAACGTACGCTATGTCGAAACTAGCTTTCACGCAGGAATAATCGAACTTCTCGGTATTTCCGGAGAAGAGGTGCTCGAGGCTATCCGTTCCGCCGCGCCTGCCGGATTAGAGGTTCGCGTTTTTCTCGGTATCAGTCGCAACGCCTACACTCCTCTCCTTGGGCCAATCCTAGAAGATGCCGTCGAGTCATGGGGCAACCTCTCGGGAATCGATCTTCACGGTCTCGAGAGTCTCCCCATGGGGGACTGGATTCCGAAGCTCTGGAGAAAAGCTGCATCAAACGGCAGGACTCTAAAGGCTCACGCCGGCGAATTTGGTCCTGCCGCCAATGTTCGCGAAGCCATAGAGAAATTGAACGTTCGTCGCATCCAACATGGCACAAGAGCTTTTGAGGACGACTCCGTAGTGGACTTGCTGAAGGAAGTCGACGCCACCCTCGACCTTTGCCCCATCAGTAATCTCAAACTACAGGTCGTTCCGTCCATGAAAGAGCACCCTGTAAGGCTTTTCTTCGATCAAGGCATTCGCTGTAC
>CAWVZQ010000055.1:0-11900 GCA_963934405.1 uncultured Opitutales bacterium
CTGAACTTGGCTGACGAAACTCATCCTCAAACAAGGTTGGTGTCTGACCGGCAACAATCGCGCGCAGAAGTTTTTCGTGCTGACTACGCTGACCTGTTGGGCTATTACCATTCAACAAGGTAATGCGCAAAACAACCACATTGTCTTCACAAGCTTGGAGCACGCGAGTTTCTGCATCCAGTTTCTGCCGACCATACTCGCTAACTGGAGCAGGAACATCCGTGGACCTGTACGGCGAGGCGGTTCCATCAAACACCAAATCGGTAGAAACATGAAGGTAGCGAACGCTTAGGTGCGATGCTATTTGCCCAAGTTTTTCGGCAGCATCTACATTCACTCTTCGAGCATGAACCGGATCCTCATCAACGGTATCGGGAGAAGAAACGGCTGCGCAGTTGACAATGACTTCCGGCCAGAGATCAAACAGAGTACGAGTGAGTTCCTCGCCTTCAAGAAGGTCTAGAGATCCGATCGGGCCCACCTCCGGTAAGTTATCGGCACCTGAAAAAGAATATGGGTGCACCTTATATTTGCGGCGCAGGGCAGCGCGACAAACAGCGGACCCAAGTAATCCGGTAGCTCCTAAAATAGCGATTTTCACATTTGCAAACTTATCATGCTCCAAGCCGTCCTCAAGCCGATACATGAACGACGGGCTTTTCCTTGCTTCCAATCGCAGCTAAATCTAGCGTAGAAATCTATATGCACACGGATGAATATCTCCGACCTCGCGAATAGTCATATTCTGGGACAACCCGTCTATCTACCGGGCAAGCCTATTGAACAAGTGGCGGCCGAGTACGGGCTGAACCCAAGAGAAGTTTGCAAGCTGGCTTCCAACGAAAACCCTTTGGGGCCCTCGCCCAAAGCACTTGCTGCTGCCGAACGGGCGTTAAGGGACATAAGGCTCTATCCCGAAGGAGGAGGCCGCGAGCTAAGAGAAAAAATTGCACAGGCTCGAAACATCCGCGCCGAACAAATTGTTCTGGGAAATGGCTCAAATGAAATTATCGAGCTTCTAGGCCATGTGTTCTTGCAACCAGGTGACGAGATTGTGACCAGCCAGTTTTCATTCGTCGTCTACAAACTGGTGGCCCATTTGTTCGGAGCAAATGCGGTGGAAGTTCCGATGCCGGGATTTCGTCACGACCTAGAAGCAATGAAAGAGGCGATTTCCGACAAAACCCGCCTTGTCTTTCTAGCCAGCCCGAACAACCCAACGGGCACGACCAACGAAGCCGATGAAATCGTACGGTTTGCGGAAGGATTGCCCGAACACGTCGTATTTTGCTTAGACGAGGCCTATGCGGAATACCTTGAAGTCACCCCTAATTTGCTACCCCTCATCGAGGAGGGTCGAAACATAATTTGTCTGCGGACATTCTCTAAAATCCATGGCTTGGCAGGACTTCGCCTCGGATACGGTTACTCCAGCGAAGCCATGGCAGCTCTTCTTCATAGAGCGCGGCAACCATTCAATGCCAACTCCATAGCCCAAGCTGCCGCACTAGCCGCCTTGGGAGACGAGGAGTGGACGACTCAATGTCGCCAAGCAAACAAGGCCGGCCTTTCGCAACTAGAAGCAGGTTTCTCGGCCTTGGGTTTGGAATATGTCCCGAGCCAAGCAAATTTTATTCTCGTAAAAGTCGGAGATGGAGAAGCAATATTTGCCGAGTTGCAGAAACATGGGGTCATCGTACGTTCCTTCGGGGGAGGTCTATCGGAATACATTCGTTTGACGGTTGGCACTCGGGAACAAAATAAAAAAGCGCTCGACACCTTGGGCACATCACTTGCCAATGCCTCTATGAAAAACGGATGAGCGAAGGTCTTCTTCTTCAAGAAAGTATTCCATGGTTACTTGCGGGGTGGATTCTTGCCTCCGTGTGGGGTCATCAAGTAGCGGTTTACCGCGCATTCGTAGACAGGATTCGGGCGGGAGCCTCCACATCCTCGGAAGAAGTTTTGCGAAAAGGAAAATTGGTTGGTCGGCTTCTGGATTCTGATAATGAGTTTCGCCCGTGGAGCGTAGAAGCGGCAACGCTTTCGGCCGTTCAGATAACCTTCGGGTTTCTTGCTTTTTATGGATCATTCAGAGAACTCTCCGGGTCTACTGCAGCTTGGACTGCATACTGGCTGGCTGCAGCGGCATTTCTTCTCGTTCTGTTAGCGGAGAGAACGATCATCGGGATTCTGGGGCCGATGGTAGCGGCCCGTCCGTTTGCCGCTTGGCACATGCGAGCGGCCGCTCCCGCCATGCATGTAATAAGACTGCTTTGCAAACCCTTGCGCTACATGCTCGCCCTCAAGGAAAACATGCTTTGCACAATAATCGGCAAAGAGAAAGAAACGGGTGAGTCGGAAGAGGAAGTGGCGGAGCACATTAAGACTCTGCAAGAAGAAGGGTCGGAGCTGCATCCCGAGATTCGCGAAATCGTTGGGAATACTCTCGACCTTAGAAATCTAGATGTTCAAGACGCCCTCATGCCCCGGAATCAGGTTCGCTTTCTGGATGCCAATGACTCGATCGAGGAAAATCTCTCGCTCGCTCGCTCCTGCGGGCATACCCGCCTGCCGTTGTGCGATGGCGATTTAGATCGCTGCCTAGGTATCGTTCACGTGAAGGACATATTTCGCCTTTTGGCAGAAGGCAAGAAAGTGGACTTGCGAGATCTTGCAAGACGAGCTCCGAACTTTTCTCCCTCCGATCCTCTCCCCGTAGCATTGAGGAAATTGCTTCAGCATCGAGCCCACATGGCCATGGTGCTAGATGAATTCGGTGGAACGGTGGGCGCACTTACCCTAGAGGACATTCTGGAAGAAGTGGTGGGAGAGATTCGAGACGAATTTGACGTGGAAGAGGATTTTATTATTCAAAAAGACACTGACTCTTGGCGAGTGTCGGGAATGGCTCCCGTTCACGAACTTCCCGATGCATTTGACCTTGGCGAGGAAGATGAAGACGCCGCAACCTTCGGTGGAACGCTCACTGGTCAACTAGGTAGAATACCCGAATCCGGCGAGAAGGTGGAACTTGGAAACCTCTTGGTAGAAATAGAACAGGCGGACGAGACGCGCGTGATTGCAATGACGGTTAGACTTAAAGAACCTTCGCGAAAGACCGCTCAAAAAGACTCCTAATCCCTCGGGAATAAAATCGTTTTCGGACCAAGAGCGTTCCCCGCAAGCCGATGATCCCAAACTAAATCGTCCTCCCATAAGGTGGTTGCAACAATTCCAAGTAGTTTGTTCACATGATCGTTGACGCCGGGCATAACGGGTGCAAGCAATGCCACGCCCAAGCGAAGAGCCTCGACGATAAAGGCCAGTGAGGTTTCTAGTTTGGCACGATCCTCAATCGCCTCGGATTTTGCAAGTTTCCACGGCGAGCGTTCCTCGGCATAGCGATTTATGCCTCGAATGAATACAAAGATTTTTTCGAGGCCCAAGCTAAACTTGTATTCATCGAAAAGTTCTCGTGCTCCGACATGAGCCTCGTCCCACAAGTTGGCGAGATCGGACTCAGGTTTCTCCACAATAGTGGCTTCGGGCACCTTGCCGTCGCAATAACGGGCTGTCATGTTCAGGATGCGGCTTAGCAGGTTGCCCAGATCGTTACCGAGATCGGCATGATAGCGAGAGTCGAAGCGTTCGAGAGAAAAGTCGGCGTCTTGCCCAACGGTCATTTCGCGCATCACAAAATAACGAAAGGCATCGGCTCCACGAAGGTCTATCAACTCCAAGGGATCTACCGATTCACCCGTACTCTTTGACATTTTGGCTCCGGAAATCATCCACCAACCGTGCACCAGAATACTTTTGGGTAAAGGCAGTCCGCAGGCCTTAAGCATGATGGGCCAGTAAACGGAATGAGGAGGAACTAAAATGTCCTTGCCGATGACATGTACGTCGGCTGGCCACAGAGAATCAAATCCTTCATCACCAAATCCAGCCGCGGATACGTAGTTCACGAGAGCGTCAAACCAGACATAGGTTACATAACTTTCATCGAATGGCAGAGGGATGCCCCACTCCAATCTTTCGCGAGGTCTGGAAATGCAAAGGTCGTTAATTGGTTCCTTCAAGAACTCCAGCACTTGATTACGGCGAAATTCGGGCTGTATGAAATCGTCATTCTCCGAGAGGAACTCGATCAACCATTCTTGGTATTGCCCGAGCTTGAAAAAATAATTGCTTTCGGTCACTTCCACGACTTCCCCGAAGATTTCGGGCCACTTCCCATCGACTTTGTCCTTTTCCTGCAGGAACTGTTCGGCTCGAGAAGAGTAGTACCCACTGTACTCAGCCTGATAGATCTCTCCGCGATCGAAAAGTTGCTGCAAGAGAGTACAGACTACTCGCTTGTGCCGATCTTGAGTGGTACGCAGATAATCGTCGTTGGATATCCAGAGTTTTTCCAACAGTACGATAAACTCTTCTGCAATAAGATCACACCGTTCCTGAGGTTCCATCCCCTCCGCCTGGGCTCCCTGTTGCACCTTTTGTCCGTGTTCGTCCAAACCCGTTAAGAAATGGGTATCCACGCCCAAGAGACGGCGATGTCGCACGATAACGTCAGACAACACTTTTTCGTAGGCATGCCCAAGGTGTGGTGAACCGTTTGCGTAGTCTATCGCCGTAGTGAGGTAAAACTTTTTCATGAATTAGACTCCCATGAATTAATCTAACTTAAAGGAAAGACAAAACCTTTCGCTAAATTTTGTTTTCAATGGTTGACTCCACCGCCCCTATTTTCATGATGGGGAAAGATTCAGCGAACGCTTCTCGCAACAAGCCATTCACATGACGCGAGACTTCACCCGATGAAGCAAAGGCGAATCACTGAGAACTCCCTACATCAGCATGTCCAACGGCATGCAAATTACGGACCCATCATTATTAACGCCTTCTTGGTCCATGAGCGAAAACAACAATCCGCCTCAAGACCTTATTCAGGTCGAGGGCATCTTGGAACCGACTGAAAACAAGTCGGGCATCTTGCTTGATCTCTCAAGGGGGGGTAAAACAACCCCCCACGATCCCTTTGTACCCCGTGAGCTGTTGCGGCGCTTCAAACTACGGAAGGGGTCTCACTTAACCGCCAACGCAGCGTCCGACAACAAGTACGGCAACCCAAAGGTTCGCTTCATCGAGACTGTTGATGGTTTGTCGATCAAAGAGAGGAAGATTCAGTTTCGCTTCGATCAACTTACCACTATCCAGCCAAAAGAAAAATTGACTCTCGAAGTAAGTGACGGACGAATGACTTCGCGAATCATCGACATGTTTTGCCCCATCGGCAAAGGACAACGCTCACTCATTGTCGCTCCTCCGAGAACGGGAAAGACGACCATTTTGCACGATATCGCCAAAGGTGTGGAAGAAAATCACCCGGAGTGCCACCTGATGGTTTTGCTGGTAGATGAAAGGCCCGAGGAAGTCACCGACTTTCGCAGGTCCGTTCCCGCCGAAATATACGCCTCGTCAAACGACGAAGAAGTAAAGAACCATCTGCGCGTTGCCGAATTGGCAATCGAGCGAGCCAAGCGGTTAGTGGAAACTGGAAAAGACGTGGTCCTGTTGCTAGATTCGATCACGCGCCTATCGCGAGCGTACAATGCCGCCACCGGCAAGGGAGGGCGAACCATGACGGGGGGCTTGGACGCCAGGGCGCTTGAAAAACCTAGGCAGATATTTGCCGCCGCGCGCAATTCGGAAGAAGCCGGAAGCCTAACGATCGTGGCCACTGCTCTAGTGGAAACCGGGTCCAAGATGGACGAACTTATATTTCAAGAATTCAAGGGTACCGGGAACAGCGAGATAGTACTCGACCGCAAGGTAGCCGAACTTCGACTCTGGCCCGCCATCAACCTCGCCGCCTCCGGCACTCGCAAAGAGGAGGACTTGTTATCGCCCGATGTCTTGGAAAAATCCTCGTTTGTCCGGCGAGCCATGGCTCCCATGAAAATTGTGGATGCTGCCGAGACCTTGATAGAAAGAATGGAAAAAACTGCCGACAACAAAGAGTTTCTCAAACTAATCACCACTGCTTAACATATTGACTCGAAGACCGTTAGCAGACATTTTTTCATCCTTTTTCCTACGCTTTACTACCTACTACCCGCATGCAAAATTTCGCCGACCAGTGCATGGACTTGGCTCGATCGATCCTTGGCAACAATCTTCAATACATCAGTGACGCGGGATCAATCTCCGCCGCCGCCGGAGAAGATACAAGAATTGACGAATCCGGCCACGCCGCGCTAGCGATAGGCGAGTACTTTCGCGCCAGCGGGGAAACGGAACTGGAAGGTCATGACCTGACCGACCTCGCGGCTCGTTGCATCACCCAACAAGCCTTTGCCTCCGAAGAAAGTGAAAACGGTCTCGCTTACGCCGCGCTCGGCTTGCTGTCATTCGGTGCTGCCAAAGAACGGAATGAAGTATGGGAACGCCTTCTCGACCCCACCCGCGAGCAACTCGACCAACGCCTTCTTTCCCGTTCCGATTACGATAACCACTTTCAGTCCTTCAACATCGCAAAGTCCGTTTCCCGATTCAGCCTTGGACTCTCCAAGAAAGACGAAACGGGCAAACTGATCGATCAATTCGTGGAGCGCATTCAAGAGCACAGTTCCGGCGGCTTCTGCGACAACAATCCCGAGGGCTTCGGGGGTGTTTATGACATCTACGGCGCCCTCTCCTTTATCTTTATCAGGCAATCCTTGCAGCTACACGCAAACGTACACCTAAAGGACCGCAAATTGCCGAAGCTACGCACTTATGCCGAAAAATATCTCCGCATGGTTCCGGATATGTGCCGCCAAGATGGTCTTGGCTGGAGTTACGGGCGTTCCGTTGGCGCCTATGGGCAATTCCATTGCATCAGCTTGATTCTTCAAGCCATGCGCGATCACTGGGTGCCTGAAGAAAAGACACCTCTTTATTTGGATACGTTGCGCCGCCTTTTCCAATATTTCTTCGTCACCTATTTGGATCAGGAAAACGGACTCCTCATGATACGTGACAACGAACGCAACACGGTCGAAAACCACACGACTCGTATGGCCAACTTCGACGCCGCACGCTATCTATGCCAATGGTCACGCCTCGCCCGCGTTATTGGCGGCTCGCTACGCGTACCAACTCCCAATCGCTCGAAAACGGGTGGACGGTTCGTCATATTTGATAAATCTCACAAGAAAGAACACGGCCTGTTCCTCTTTCGTGACGAAAACGCCGGAATACAGTTTCAACTACCTCTAGTCGGTCCCGGTGATGAGATCACTTCCGACTCGCTTGCCTTTCCTCATTGCCAAGGAATCTTCGACTGGCCTGTCAACAAATACCTACCCGTACTTTTGCCGGAACTTACTTTCGGCGATCAAGTCGTAATACCCTCTTACTACGGAAAAAATTGCGTGACGGGAATTGGTCTGCGAAATTCCTTTTACCTGCGCTTCGAGCAACCGGACTTGGTCCGAACAGACGGCACCTTCGCCTACGGTTTAGGGAGCTGCCAGGTGCAATGGACCTTCGGTCAAGGCAAGGTCACTTCCGAGTTCACCTTTCGCGTTAAAAATCCGGTGACGATGGACAGCATGAGATACGCTATCGTTATCGGCTCTCCTCACTCCACCTATCGCCTCGGCACTACCTTGCGCCAAGGCACCGAAGGCTTGAGGCCCACTGTTGTAAAAGACGATTTCATGGCCGCCTGGGGCGACTTTGAAACCGTAACGGACGAACCAGAATACAGAGGCTACGCCGGCAATGTTCACTATGTCCAGTTTCTACGCCGAGAACACCCCCTAATCATGCGCCCAGGCGTCCAGTACAAGTTCCAGATATCGTTCGAACCGGACATAGCTTTCGCCGACGAATAATTTCATCGGCAACTTCTCTTTTATATTCCGAAATTTATTTGCCGCCCATGCTCTCCGCACGAGTCATCCCATGCCTCGACGTAGACGCAGGAAGAGTAGTTAAAGGCATACGCTTCAAGGAACTGCGCGACGCCGGGGATCCCGTATCCGTCGCCCAAGCCTATGAGGAGCAAGGTGCCGACGAATTGGTATTCTTGGATATCACGGCCTCCAGCGATGAGCGAAACATTATGCGAGACCTTGTGGAACGCACGGCCTCGACCTGTTTCATGCCGCTCACGGTTGGAGGCGGCCTACGTTCGGTGGAGGATGTCCGCCAAATGCTGCTTTCGGGTGCAGATAAAATCAGCCTCAACACCGCTGCCATTCTAGATCCAAGGCTTGTCCAAGACGCCGCCGCCAAATTTGGCAACCAGTGCATCGTCGTTGCAATCGACGCCAAAGCCGAACCCGACGGCAACAGTTGGCGCGTATACACACACGGCGGACGGAAACCGACAGAATTGGATGCGGTGGAATGGGCTCGCGAATTAGTCTCTCGGGGCGCTGGCGAAATCCTTCTCACGAGCATGGATCGGGACGGCACCAAGATCGGCTTTGACATAAAGCTCACTCGAGCCGTGAGCGATGCAGTGGAAGTTCCCGTCATTGCCTCCGGGGGCGTAGGAAAGTTAAGCCATCTCGTGGAGGGCATACGGGACGGGAAAGCATCGGCAGTGCTGGCCGCCAGTATCTTTCATTTCGGTGAATATACGGTTTTGGAAGCCAAGCAAGCACTCGCCGAGGCCGGAATCCCCGCGAGGCTTTAATGCTATTCCAATTTTTGCGAACTTATGTTCGCCCGGCTACTCCTGGCCATGCTTCTCGCCTTGGGCGCTCTTCCATTTTAAGAAAGCTTTGTCGCCCATACTATCTACGTCGCCTCGACCATCCTTGGTCACAACAGAGCCATCAGGGGCCAAAACCACAAGATAAGGAATACCGCTGACTCCCATCTTCTTAACTAGTAAATTTGCGGCTATTGATTGATGCTTTACCGCTAGCCAAGGCATCATGTACTTCTTCATATAGTTGGCTTGGGCCTTCTCGGAGTTATCCGCACTCACGAGCAACACTTCGAACTTGCCCTTGTTGGCTTTGTGGAATTCCACAAGCTTTGGAGTAAAGGTTCGGCAAGGCGGGCACCAACTGGCGGAAAAATATAGTCCCACGTACTTTCCGGATAGAGTTTCTCCGGAAACGACTTTCCCCGTAGCATCCAACAACTCATCGGGCAAAGAAACTTTTGATGCTTCGCCCTTGGGCTTGGCAGTAGATTCCCATGACGAAAGGGCAAGACTAACCGTTATAGTAAAGAGACAAAGAAAGCGGCATTTTAGTTTCATGAGCATTTCGTTTTGTTTTAAGAAAGATCAAAACAAAGGCACACCGGCGGGGAGTGCAAGCGGTTTGCCGGACAAAAACATTATTAGGATACAGAGAGGATACTCGAAAAATCGTCCAGAAACCGTTTTGAGACCCTCTCCAAAGTAAATTTTTCCGCCTGCTTGTAAGCAGCGTTGGCTATAAGGGGTAGCCTTTCGGGTTTACTTAGGGTTTCGATCATTTTGGTACTCAAGTTCTCAACTATATCATTGCCTCGATGATCAAAACTGAATCCCGTGCTGCCATCCTGAACAAAGTCACGGAAGCAACCCAAGCCGGAGACCAAAGGAGGACATCCGCAACTCATTGCCTCGAGAACAGCCAAACCGAACGTCTCTCCTCGCTCCGCCATCGAAGGGTAAACAAACAAACTGGCACGACCTAACTCCTTCCGCAATTTAACATCATCGAATACCGGATCTAGAAAGCGAATTGCTTCTTTTGCCGGCCCAGCCAAATCTTTTAGGTTTTCCAGAAAATCTCTACCTCCCCCACCCTCGCTCGCTTTCCAAGGGCCACGAATATCAAGTCGCCATTTCCGCCGCAACTCCTCGGGTAAACTCACAAAGACTTTCACCAATTCGCACAAACCCTTCTCGGGGTGAATTCGTCCGAGGTAGAGAATCGTTTGCTCTCGACTTTCATTTGCAGGAGCAGATTCTGCCAAATCCCATGAAAGCGGATACGGTATCGTCTTCACCAGATCCGTTTTCTCTGGGATCTCGCTTTGAATCGCCTCAGTGACTGCCTCAGAGGGTGACTGAAGTCGCCGTGCCCGTCTATATAACTTCATTTGCCCCTTAGGGTATCTCCCCACATGGACGTAAAGAGCCCCACGAGATGAATCCCTAACCAAAAGAGGTGCCCAGAATGCATTCGTTACAAGAATGTCCGCTTGCGGCAAAGCCCTTCGAGCTCGTAGCACATAACGAAAATCTCTCCATTTGAGCAGCAAGGAAGAGCCTGTCGCCTCGAATCCCGAAATCCTCACATGCCGTACGCCTTCAATAGTGTCACTGGCAGGCAAGCCATCGCACAGACGAGAAACATGGGTTACCTCATGTCCCTCTCGCACAAAAGCCTTACCCAACCTAAACCACACCTTCTCAATGGCACCACCCCTCACTGGCGGCACGGGAAGAAAAGCCCCTTGGAGAATAGTGATACGCACGGAATCAGTTGCCTTCAACCAAGGCGGCAAGATTGCGTGCCGCCGTATTAATCGTGAAGCGCTTCTCGAAACAGGGTCGTGCGTTCGCAGCAAGCTTAGAAAAAGAAGGGTTCTTCCATTCACGCATCAAGGATCGGATGCCGGAAAGATCGTCCGTGGAAACTGTTCCCGCTCGATCATCTTCCACTTCTCGCCAAAGGTTAACTTTGTCCGTTATCAGCACTGGAGTTCCTACGGCAAGAGCTTCAGCGACAACCATACCGAAGTTTTCCTGATGGGAAGGAAGAATCAGGGCATCGGCTACTCGCAAGGCACCCCACTTCAGGTCCCCACTAATCATCCCTGCCCAAGTGACTCGATCTGCAAATGCACTGGAAACCCGAAGAAGCTCTTCGGCAAAAGAACTATCTTCACTTGGCCCCGCTACGACAAGGTGATCATCCGCCGTCGCCAATTCTTCGAAGGCCTGGAGAAGAAGATCGATGCCTTTCTTGCGATGGATACGACCTAGGAAAAGCAATGTTCTCTTGTTTCGCAAGCTTGGGAATTTCTCATTAAAAGCATGTGTTTGAGCATCTGCATCCAAAGGTGGCTCGGCGACACCCAAGCCCGTCACGACCTCGTTGCACCTATACGGGCGAAATGTTCCACGAGCCAATCGACGCTCCTCATCGGTTGTAAAGCATACTGCCTTGGCGTCACGCAAGATACGACCTTGGCGGAGCCACCAGAACAACTTTTTCTTAAGGTGTTTTACGGGATATTGGCTCTTGAACCAAGGGTCGAGCATTCCATGTGGATAGACGAAGTACGGCTTGCCTGCACTGCGAGCGGCCTTACGAACAGCTACACTTGGGTACTGCCATAAGCCATGGGATACAAGTGCGTCAAAACTGCTGGCGTTTTCCATAAGCCAAGCCCCAAGAGCAGGACAAGAGTGGTAGCTGGAATCCGATGCAGGACCAAATCCTCTGGCTGCAACGTATAGTTCTTCGAGAAAAGAAGACGAGGGTTGATCACAGGTAGCAATTTCTGCTTGATGACCCACTTCCATAGAGGCCTCCGCCAATCGATTAACTGCTTCAGCTACACCACCAGCCAAAGGATTACAGGAATGAACTACATGGAGTAGCCTCACGCTGTTGCGTAAAGCTCAAGCATCATCTTTCGATGAACTTCTGCTGAGTGTAATCGTAAAACAGGCGACCTGAGGCGGAATCAATAACATAAGCAACCCACTTTCCGGCACTGGAATCGTAGAGAGGCAAAAGTGACCATGTATCATTTGTCGTCGGCTTGTATGTAGGCAAGCTCTTCCATATGGATTCCGACGACCACACCCAACCAATGCCGGAAATATAAAGCCATGCCTCTTTTGAGGTAGGCGCCTGTACGTAAACCCAGCCCAATCCATTCGC
>CAWVZQ010000056.1:0-11851 GCA_963934405.1 uncultured Opitutales bacterium
GGGAAAACGTTGGTGGCAGGCGTCGTGACAATTTGAGGTAGTTCGATGGCGTGCATGGAAACGACCCCTGTGTTGAGCATATCTCCGGAGTGTATTTGATCCACTTCCTCTGCGGTCAAGCCTCGGTCATAGATGCGGACCTCATCGAGTAATCCCTTGAAGTTCCCGAGGCCAGAGTAGACGGCCGACCCGATGATCTTTCCGAGAGCAGGATCTTCGTCGTGAGCAGGTAGGGCTTCCGATGCGAAAAGTTGCGAATTTCCGCTCAAGTCTCCGTCGACGTACAGCTTGAAGGCCTTGGGCGAGTCCCCGAAGGTGACGGCTACGTGGTGCCACTGGTCGTCGGCGAGACCGATTACGTGAGTTTGTTCCAACTGATTCCCGCCCGCTTGGATTTTTGCGGAAAGAATTCCGTTGTCGAATTTTACGGCCAAACCATTGTTGGAGTCCCCTTCGTCATAAATCATTTGCGACAAGAAGGCGGCTTCCGGGGCGTTCACGTCTCCCAAGCCGGTGTTGTAGATGGATGCCACATCGCCATCGGTTAGGGCTATGTTGTAAATGCGAAGGTCGTCGGTTTCGCCTGCAAGGTAATCGTTGAAAATGGTTCCGCCACCGCCACCGCCTGCCCGCCAATAATGAATGGGCTCGATGTCAAGGGCGCCACTCCCGAATGGAATGTCTAGTTCCCCGCTCTTAGAGCCGTCTACGTAAATCCGAATCTTCTCTTCCGTTGCGCTGACTACACCTACTACGTGGCGCCAATCACCTTGCGTTGCCGATGTCGAGGCAACGGCAGTGATCGGGCCGGCGCCGGTCAAGTGGGTCATGTTGAGAATATTCCCAGGAGCCAGTGAAAGTCCTTCTCCGTTACGTTGAAATATAGTTTTATGAAGGGAGGTCGGGGTGATTATGCTTCCCCATGGACTTGCGGCATCAAGAACCCAAAAGCCGTCCTGAGCAGGTTCTGCCGGGTTGATTTTCGTCCATCCCACGGAGGGGGTCTTGATCCAAGGCTCGATGCGAGAATGTCCACCACCCTCGCCGTGAGCAATGGCTATGAGGTGCTTGTCGCCTGCGGTTAGAGTCACGGGATCCTTGGTGAAGTCGTTGGGACCGCCCAGTCGATCGGTAAGGTCGAACTGGTTGTTTTTGTCCAAGTCGAGCCAAATTGTGGCATAGTCGTCTTTCCTCAGACAGCGGAAACCGTAATTGCCGTCCTCGGGTACTACAAAGGTACTCAGGGCGAGGAACATGTATTGGTCGTTCCGAGTAATGCCGACTCCTGCATTCATGAACTGGCCATCCCCGTCCAGATGTAGATCCTCCGACGTCCATACTTTTTGGCCGTCATGCGTTCGGTTCAGCAATGTGTTGATGTCATTGTAGTAGTTGTTGTTCGGGCTACTGTTGTAACCTCGGGCGAGAAAGGCATTCTTGGTGGAGTTGTCCACCACGTTGTCGGGTTTCATCCAAACGGAGATGGAATAGTCGGACTTTTGGACTTCATTGAAGAGGGAAGGGGAGATGGATACCGCGTCGTTGGTTCCATCCAGTATCAATCCTCCTCCGAATTTGTCACTGCCCCATGAGGCCGAGCCTACTACCTCACCCTCGGTTTTAGCGGGACTCAAGTCGGCGGCGGTTGTGCCGGAACCCTCGTTTAATGGCCAATAACCTACAAGATCTTTATAACGAGTAACCGCCGGCCCGACGTAGTATTGCGAGGGAGCCTTGAAGCGAAAAGTGAGGGACCTGCCATCAAAGGAGTCCTTCAGGAAAAAATCGTCTTGGTTTAGGTTCACCCAGTCGTCGGTACCATCGAAGAGCAAGGCTTTGTCGACGAAACCCGCTGTTCTCGATGCGCTGCCGTTGAAATCCTTGAGATCGGCGTCCCTGTTGTTCCCTGTCGAGTCGAGAGCTTTGTTGCCCGACTCCTCGTCGAATCGCCAGTAGGCAGCCAAGTTGGCCTTGACGGACGGATCCCCGCTAGACCAGTCGCTGCCATCTGAGCTGGATGCATAGGCTCGGTAGTAGTAATGGGTTCCCGGGGTCATGGGTCCTTCAATAGTGGCGTTAAACTCGCCTAAATCCAGAGCCGCTCCACTAGCGACGTCTAGAACGTGGTCCCACTTCGAGTCATCACCCGTATCCGTGTCGGTTGCATTGGGACCTGCATCTTCGTCTCCCCAATAGATTTTTACAGACGGCTTGGTCAGGTCATAGGACATGAGTTCTCCGGTGACCGTTGCCTTGCCGCCCAATATCGGATTAACTGTGAGCACCTCTACGACAGGAGGAACGGTAAAGGCGGAAGTGTTGAACCGCATGGTGCCGTTGAGGAATAGCGCCGCCAGATCGTTGGACGACAAGTCGGTCGAATAGAGGCGAACTTCGTCGATTATTCCATTGAAATTAGGTGAACCAATCTTGAAGTCTTCCGACTCGCCTGTGTTTACAGCTTGTGGCGTGGAAGTAGTCAATGGGTCGGGAGACCCATCGACGTAAAGAACGGCATCCGTAACATCCGTCCCAATGGCCGGGAACATCAAGGCTACGTGGTGCCAATTCCCATCATTCACGAGAGTCGTGCCTTCGATGGAGCCGTTGTTAACGTCAAGGCGCAGTTTTCCATCGTTAACTTCGAAGTGCCATAGGGCGCCGTTGACGTTTTCCCCCCATGAGGCAATTCCTCCGGAAGATTCAGCCGTCTTGATCCATGCGGCAACAGTGCGAGCGTTTGTTCCCGAGATTCCTTTGTATCCGGTGACCGACACGTGTTCGCCGGCTCCACCGAAACTAAGTGCTTTCCCTACTTGACCGAAGACTCGGTCCACATCCGTCATTCCTATAAGGCTGCCGGATTGACCTCCGACTGAATCCAAGGCCGCCGGCCCCGAAGATTCGTCGAATCGCCACCATGCGGTCAAATCGAATTCCGTCGGAGTGCTCCACACCACGGGTTTCACTGTATTGCCTGCAGTAACTCGATAATAATAGGTATGGTTACGGTCCAGTTCCGTAAGGAAGGTGCTCACCGTTCCGTCGGGAAAGCTGCCATTGAGGTCGATCCTGTAGTCCCAGCTTATGTTGTCGTCCTGATTGACATCGAGATTTTCTCCGCCGTCATTGTCGCCCCAGAAGAATTTCAGGTTCGAGGGTTGCCCCCCGTCACTGATGAGCTTGGCTGCAATCCGAGCAGATGTAGCGGTTATCTCTGCAGGTGCGATAGTGGCTATTTCCGGTGCGGCGGGGTCGACTATGAATGTGATGGGTCTTGAGCCCTTTCCCGCTACATTGCTTGCAGTCATATTCAAGTCGAACGAACCCACTTCGAGAGGCCTGCCGAGTATCCTGCCGGTACCGGATTCAATTGAGAGTCCGAATGGCAAGGTTCCTTCAATCCCATAAGAGCTGGGGTTGTTGTCCGCCATCACTCGATACTGGATGTTAATAGGTATCTTGAGAAAGTCGCCTTGGAAGATGCTTTCTACTTCGGCTAAGGTTAGCGATGTGTTGTAGAAGCGCACTTCATCCACGGATATGCCGGAATACCACCCGATGCTTTGAGCACCGGCCACTCCTGAATTATCTCTTGCCCCAAAGACTAAGGCGGAACCCGTGGCATTGACGGTGCCGGTTCTGGTTTCTTGCCCTGCCAGTGTGCCGTCAACATAGATAGAGCGTTTGCCATCGCCAAACGTCCCGACGAGATGATGCCAGCTACCATCGTTAATATTCTTGGTCACAGACCAGTCGTCGTTACCGGGACCGCGCATCGTTAGGCTGATTTGGTCTCCAGACCCGGCTCGTCGGCGCAGTTGCCAGCCTTGACCTCCCTCGCCCCTTTTGGAGATAAAAGGTTCCCAACTCCCGTTCGGCCATCCCTTCACCCACGACGTAATAGAGAAGGCACTTCCTCCGTCGAAGGTCGATTCGGTGTTTCCGTCGCTCACAATCACGAAGTTATTGCCTCCGAGGTTAGCGGACATGCCTTGACCATCCCAAGTATCTACGCTGTATATCGAACTGGCGGAGGCCACTCCGTGAAACCCGTTGCCTGAACTGTCGTTGGCGGTGCCGTTGTCAAAATGCCAGTGCCCCAGAAGGTTATTCGGCTTGGTCTTGGCCTTTTTTTCAATCTCTATGGTTCCTGAGCCTCGATAGCTCATATACACTGTGGGTGGACCGGACACGATGGGAGGTCGAACCTCGGCAATAGAACCGGAACCTACGGAAATCACTCCACGATCAATTGTTTGAGTGGTAGCCAAGACAACTCGTCCTCCCCCTGCGGAACGATTTCCCCCGATAGCCTGAATCAATCCCTTGTTGTAGATGTTCTTGCCCACGAGACGAATGGCACCACCAGATCCACCCCCGCCATGTTGCGATTGGTAGCCGTCTGTGCGACCATTTCCTCCGTTGGCGCTGAGGAGTACGCCGGGAGCGATCGTCAAGTCTCCGCCGGCCTTGAGTTCAATTGCACCACCACCTGCTCCCGAACCTTGGAAATACCTACCACTGGAACCGCTACTTCCGGGAATCAATTGCGTCAATTGTTGGTCGCCATAGCTAAAGGATGCGCCCGTTCCCCAATTTCCGTTTGAAGGCGCCCCCCCGGGACCAAACCCATCTTCCCTTTCAGCACTACGACCTCTCCAAGGATTCAGCACAGGTTTTCCGCCGTAACCGTCAACAGTCGAGGCATCGCCACCGTCGAGTCGAAGATCCACGCCAATGAAAATCTCACCTGTCCCGACTGTTTGAATGGATAGGGCTCGCTCGCCGCGAAGAACAATTTTCGCCGACCCCGTGATTCGTACTTGGCCGAAAGTAAAAGAGCACATCCCGTACTCCCACGAGGAGTCGTCGGACCTGTTGTAAGTGTGGGTAGATATGACACCTTCGCCATGTGGCCCGTTTTCAACTGAAAAGTAGCCCGTGGTCGTGTCGAAGGTTACTGTACCTGAATCAACGACGATATTTGAATTGAGATAGTTGTCGGCCACGAAAATGGTCCCGTCGTTGCTCAACCATTCCCCGCTGACGTCGACGTCACCGACCTTTACCAAACCTGATGCGAGGAACGCTACTCGCCCGCCTGCCGAACCTCTGTTTTGATTGTTGCCGGACAGCGTAATTCCGGACCCTGACTTGGCTTCGATACTACCGTGGTTGAAAATCCGGGATCCTTCAAGCCTTACTGCTCCACCTGAACCTGCAGCCGATGAACCTTCCCCGTTTCCACCGTTTGCGGATATCGTAACATTTGGTTGAATGACGACTTCGCCGGATGCCTTGAGCCATAAAGCGCCGCCTCCAGCCCCTGAACCGCCCGTAGTCGAAGAGCCACCGGAACTTCCAGCTAGAAGAGAGTCCAGGGCACGATCTCCATATATCTTGGCGTCGCCGGAGCCATGACCACCGTAAGCGGCGCCGTGACCTTCCGCCGCACTTTGAGTGGCGGCTCCAGGTCCGCGACCCGCTCCCGAGCCTACGTCATCGCCGTTGAAGCCACCCAGTATGCCCACACCTCCAGTGTCTCCGCTTGCAGACCCCCCATCAAGCCTTACGTTGGTGCCTATGATTAGGTTGCCGGCAGTGGCTTCGAGGACAAGGGCATTGCGTCCTTGCAAGGTTACGATTACCCCTCCGCCAAGCTCTATGTCGGTAAAGGAAAAACGACAGGTGGAGTAAGACCAAGCGATGCCGTCTTCACCTATGTGCGTCTTGTCTTCTATGGTACCGAAAGCGATGGCGCCATCCGAATGAGTGAGTACTCCCATTTCGGTATCAATCGTAATGCCACCTGTGAAGAAAGTTAGGTTTTCCAAACCGGCCGGTCGAGTGTATCTAGCGCTTCCGGAAGAACCCGGAGGAGCTCCCGTCCCTCCATCCAGAAGAACATTTCCGCTTCCAAGATTCTCGAAGGATTCGGGACCCTCGAGATAGATCCGTCCTCCCGCTCCGCCTCCGGTTCCTCCGGTTACGGAAACCGATCCGTTGGCGGTCATGCTAAAGCTGTTGCCCTTTAGGTAGATGGCTCCTCCCGAACCTCCGCCGGATCCCGAAACTCCCTGTCCGCCGTTTGCTATTATAGGAGCGTCCACGATCAGCTTTTTCGAGGCCACGACCTTGAGGGCTCCTCCGCCGCCACCCCCTGTTGTTCCGGCAAGTCCTCCGCCGCCTGAACCACCCAAGAGGTCTTCAATGTTTCCTTGGCCATAGGGTTGTCCCGACGTCGGGGTGGACCCTCCGCCTGAACCACCGTAACCGCCGCCTCCGCCGTAATTACCGACGTATCCACCACCGGGACCTAGTCCGCGGGCGGAGAAAGCGCCACCGGGAAAACCACCGGCTACGGTCGTGCCTTGACTGAGCAAGTCTCCGTCCCCACCCGAAAGGTTAATGGCCACGCCGAGGTGGACGTCTCCGTCGGAAGCTTGAATTTCCAAGGCGGCGTTCCCTCGCACTTCGATTTCCAGGCTGCCCGTTAATTTCACCTCGTCGAAGGTGAACCGACAAACATTGTAATTGTAGGCGTTCCCGAGAGAATCGTTGAACGTCGCAGCGCTGATCTCTCCGGTGCGGTCATCTCCACCGTCATGCCTCCAAGTCCCTCTCGTAGTATCAATTACAAGTTTTCCACTATCGTAGGATATCTTGTTTTCCGCTACGAAACTGTCGGTGTTGTCCGCCCAGTCTTGCCCACCGTCGTTCGAACCGAAGACTCGATAGTAATAGGTTTGCCCTTTGGCCAAGCCCTCGACGTCGAGGGAGAACCCACCCGTTTCTCTGACCCAGAACTCAACTTCCCCCCAAATGTGTCCCCATCCTTGGAAAATGGGTTCCAAGCGAATGGATCGAGTGGTTAAGCCATCCATGGGGATTTCCATCCAGGTACCTTCCTCACGTGAACCCACTCCGCCATTTACGGTTTTGATATTGTGGAAGTTCAGGTACTCGTCGGCAGCATGGATGGTTATCTCCTTCAGTTCGTCCGCTCGGTCGTACGGCATGAAGTAAATGCGAATTCTTTCGAGCACTCGTTCCTTGCCTAGGTTGAAAAGAAGAACCGGATCCTTGTCCTTCCACGCGGTCCAAGTGGAACGCCAGCCATCTCCGGGCAATTGGTCGTCAAGTAGCTTTTGAGCGGGAAAGAGGTTTGCCAAGTCAGTGGGAGCCGGATCGGCTATCACTGTGACGTCGCTTGTCATTTTTGTAATACCTAGTACGGCGACACCTGCATCCACTTCGTTATCCCAAGCGGATGGATTGGTTTCGCCGTCGTTAGCCCCCCAATAGATTTTTACGTTGGCGGCCGGATTGACGTGCCTCGGAGCTTCGGATTTGAAGGCATGCTCTCCGGGAAGACGGTCATTGGATCCCCACTTCCAAGCGAGATAGGACTCGATTTTGGTGATGTCCGCATCCGAAAGGGCTTCGGTATAAATGAGCAATTCGGCCAAGGCCCCGTTCCAGTATCGGCCGACGATGTTCCGGTCATTGGAGAAGTTGCTTGCGGATACGGGACCTTTGGATCGAATGGCTATGACGTTCAAATCCCCTGAGGAGAAATCCGTGATGAGTCCGTCGCGTTGGTTGCCGTTTACGCGCAAGGTTCCATTGTAAAGGTCGGGGTGAGCGTTGGTTAGGGACCAGACGCGCCCGGCAGTGGAATGGAAATGATAGGTAGTGTCGTCGCCCAGCAGGAAAGCCGGGCTTGATGATGAGGCGCGTTTTAGTGCTAGAAAGACTGTTCTAATGTCAGTCATGCGGGGGAAGGAGAGGAACTCGTCTGTTCCGTCGAAGTGAATGACGCCTAGGCTGTTGATGCTTTGCGGAATGTACATTGGTTGGTTCGCCGCAGTAAGCTGTGTCGCGTTGTTTTCCATTCCCGACTTGTCCGCCCAATTGTCGATTCGGGTTCCGCCTCCGATGGCGTCTTCTTGGCCGTTTCCGTCCACGTCGGAGGCGTCCAACCAGAGATTGAGACCATCGTATACCAAGGGCGTGAATGGACCCAAGACGATTCCCTTGCCATAGTCGGTCAGGCGACCGTTTAGAGTGGCTGAGTCGTTGGTCACGTTGCTTGGGTCTCGATTGACCAGAGTAGGAATCTTGGTGGTCGGGGAAGTGAATTTACGGTCTTCACCGATTTTCTCAGCGTCTCCGAAGGTCGGCTTTTCGTTCGCCCAAGGATGACTGGAGGGCAGGGAGATGTTCCATTTGTGGGCGAGGTAGCCTTCGGCTTTCAAGCGATCTTCATCGCTCAACATACCGTAAAACATAATGAATTCGGCTACTTGGCCTTTAGAAGACTCATGCGTGGCGTTGTTCATGGCGCCAAAGGAAAGTTGCCGCGGCATGAAGTTATTGTCGTTGGAACCAGTCTTGGATCCTCCCGTATAGGTGCCTTCTATCCCGTCGTTCCATACTTCACAGGAAGGATTTGGGGCTTGAAATTTTCCTTCGTGCCTCGCTTCAAAGATATGAAAATTAGTGTCCGAAGCCGTTCCCTGATCGATCCATCCGTCGAAGTGATAGCGCCGGACCCTGTTTCCGTGGTGCCCGAAAAGCCAGTTGCCTCCATTTGAAGTGATTAGTCGTTCATTATCGCCCCCCGTGTAGCGGGAAACTCCAAAGGCGGTATAACCCTCGTTCCTCCATTTGCCCACATTGGTGTTTTGTCGAAAGTTATAAGCGGTATACATGCGGTCGTTGCCATCGAAATCTACGACGGGTTTGCTTTCAGGCCCGTAGAGCACTAATTTTGGGTCTCCGTTCAGTTGACCCACGCCTCCCAAGTCTCGGCCATAGGTGGATTTGTCCATCCAGATGGATATCGAAGATCCCGTGTCGAGACCATCGACTAGATCGTTGGCATCCACATCCGTTGCATCCAGCCAAATACCCGGATCGCCGGGAAGATCTTCGAGCAGGGGTTGGTAGCGTACGATGGAATTAACCCCGGTCCATACTTCCCCAGCAGAGTTGCGGGCCATCAACCGGAGGTAATAGGTTGTTCCGGGAGTCAGGTTCCCGAAACTGGTGGTGTATGAGCCCAAACCCTTATGCCCCTCCTCAAGGCGCCGCGTCCATCCATATAAGTCGTGTTCCTTGTCCGTTAGGTCGGCTACTAGAAATACCTCGGGGTCCTCGCCACCCGAGGCAATGATCTCGTATTGGATTTCACTGGAGGTAGGGGTGGTTGAGGTTATGGTGCCGATGGCTATTTGGGGAGGTGTCGGTCGAACTGTGAAGGTATGTTTCTCGGAGGGGTTCTGTCCGTTGCCGTAGATTGCGGTGACGGTGGTTTCGAAAGTGCCCGAGCGAGATGGGATACCTGAAATCACTCCATTTGAGGCATTCAGAATAAGTCCGCCGGGAAGGCCGGTCGCCGTGAAGGCAATGGGAGGGGCGGTTGCATTGACGTCGTGATAAAAGGGCTGGTCGGCATCCATGGTGAAAGTCAACGGAGTATTGATCGAATTCGGACCAATTACGCTGGCGTAAGTGGGGAAAGAGGGAGTGGGCTTCTGGTTGTCGTAGGAGGCCTTTATCCAAGAGGTGGAATGAGCGACGGCAGAGAGGCGCAATTCGTCGAATGCCGATTCCACAAGGCCTTGCGCCAGTGTCCAGGGCAAGGCGGATATGGTTGCTCCCACTCCGGCGGTAAACGATGTTTGTCCGGTCAAGTTTCCATCGACGTAAACACTAGCCAATCCATTTTTCGAGTCGACCACGCCGGCGAGGTGTCGCCATTGTCTCTGGTTTATCGAAACCGAGGAGACCGGCTTTACGGGGGGGCCGCTAATGGAATGACGGAGGGTCGGTTTCGCCAATTCCCCGAGAGCAAGACTCTCCTGAGCACCGTGGGAGAAGATCGTCAAGCCGCTTACGTCGGCTGAAATGGATCCGTCAAGGGGGACGCTGAACCATCCGTCTTGGGTGGGGTCCGTGGGGTCGATGATCGCCCAGTTTACGGAAGGCGTTTTAATCCATGGTCTGATACGGGAACCACCTCCCCATTCGCCGTGTGCGATGGCAATCTTGTAGGATTGCCCGCCCACCAATGGAATCAAGCCCGAGGTGAAGTTGTTGATTCCGCCCATCATTTCGTTTCCTGAGCTGCCGGCAGTTTCGAAGGTTAAGTCCTGATCGAGATCCAGCCAAATTGTGGCGCGGTCGTCCTTGTCGGTACATCGGAATTGATAGTCACCCGTTTCGGGCGCCTTGAACATGCCGACGAACAAACTCATGTAATTATTCACGTTCGTTATGCCAATCCCGGAGGCTATGAATGCGGCGTCTCCATTTATATAGAAACCTTGGCCAGGACCTTTGCTCATTATGCGAGAGCCCGTAGGGGTCAGAGCCATCAGGTTCTCGATATTGTTGAAGTAGGAATCATTCGGAACCATTTGGAAGCCTCGACCCTGAAGAACGTTAGGGAGTTCGGGTGGCAGTGGATCTTCCAAGCGTAGCCAAGTAGTGAAACTGTAATCGCCTTCCTGGATCTTATCCATCGTCGAAGTAGAAGGAATGGATAGAAATGTTTCGGTTCCCCCTCCGATGGTTCGTCCTGTTCCTATTAGACCCGATGGTCGATCGATGCCGTCGTGATCATCAGCGTGGTTCCGATAAGGAGAGGAGTCAGTTAATACTCCTGCCGTATCCATCGCTCGGAGATGCCAGACGCCTCGGTATCCGGCTGACCATGCGGAACCGTCGAAAGCATAGGCGGGAGCCTCTTCGGCTTGAAGCGCATTACCCCAATGAGCGGTGACGTTCAAGTCGTTCGTCAATTCGACTAGGCGAACCCAGACCAGAAGTTCCCCGGCATTCTCGTTCCACTCGTCGATTTCGTAGGTAAGCTCGTTTGCGTTGTCGTCGAAGAATCGGAGGTCATTGCCCGCAGGGGAGTGGAAGGAACGCAGGCTGAAATTTGTAATCTCGTTCGTCAAGCGAACGAGAACCGGGAAATCATTGAGGGTCTCATTTCCGTCGTATCCTTCGAAAGTCATGGCTGCTTGGTGGGAATATTCATTCAGGTCAACGACCACCAAGCTAACGATTCCTTGGTCCGAACCCTTGGAGTTTTCAGCGGTAACCGTAATGTTTGTGGATCCTCCTTGAATGGGGATACCGGAAATCAATCCCGTGCTTGAATTGATGGAGAGACCCGCGGGCAAGCCTGTTGCTGAAAAATTCGCATCACTTGGGAAGGTCTGGAGGGCAAAGGCGATCGACCGGTTGGCATCGTTGGCGAAGCCTCGGATGACTTGACCCTGAAGTAGGGTTGGTGGACCTTCTACGCTTCCAATGGCTACGAAATCAGCTTCGGTTTGGCTTGAATATGATGCTTTAATCGAATCCGGCGATTCCATTTCAAGGGAAATCCTAACTTCATCGAGCCAGCCGTTCCAGTAATTCCCGCCCGTGCGGCCGGAACCCAGGCGGAAATTATCCACCGGCCCGCCAAAGGGGCGAGTTCTGGAATAACCGGACATCCATTCCTCTCCATTCTTGTAGATGAACATGGCGCCGATTGAACTTTCCTTCTGTAACGTCCAGTGTACCCATTCGCCCCTGTAATTGAAGTCGTTTTTCTCAATGCGGTCCACGCTTCCTGATCCTGCGTCCCAAATGATTCGACCGTCGCTGTACGGAAGATAAGTTCGCAGGTGTACGCCTAGAGAGGAACCGGATTCGAGGATTCGCGTGTTCTTTGGCAAGCTCGCCCCGCCATAGGTCCAGAATGAAATCGTCAGTTGTTTGGCGTCGGCGGGCGGATGGGCCTCGATGGGAAGATTGACGTAATCGTTCACCCCGTCGAACGAAAGGG
>CAWVZQ010000057.1:0-11846 GCA_963934405.1 uncultured Opitutales bacterium
TTGGCGACGTCGTCCTCGAAGGCCTGCAAAGGCCAGTGGGGAGCGGTATAGGCGAGATAAAGAAAGGAAGGGCGCTTCTTGCCTGCCTGCTCCTCCTTGAGAAAACGGATGGCGTAATCGGTGAACGCGTCGGTGGTGTAGAAGGCCTCGTTTGTCGTGCTTTTCGGTTTGGGCAGTTGTTCGTTTCCGAGGGTAATGTCACGCGGACTGATCGGATGAAAGAATCGGGTGGCTCCGGAAATGCAGCCATAGTATTTCTCGAATCCCCGTTGCAGGGGCCAACGGTCCCTGGCGTTGTTTCCCAAGTGCCACTTGCCAGCCATGAGAGTCGCGTAGTCATGACCCTCGAGGGCTTCCGCTATGGTGACGCAGCTACGGTTGAGGTAGCCCTGGTAGGCCGGTGGTCTTCCTTCCCCCCGGTTGCTCCCCGGGGACTGGGTCATATGCCCGATCCCGACCTCATGGGGATGGAGCCCGGTCATCAGAGTGGCTCTCGTGGGGCAACACCTTCCGCTGTTGTAGAACTGGGAGAAGCGCACGCCTCCCTTGGCAAGGGCATCGAGATTCGGAGTGTCGATCTCGCCGCCATGGTAACCGAGGTCGGAAAACCCCATGTCGTCCACCATGACTAGGATGACGTTCGGTCGCTCGGCGACTCCGGCGTTGAGCCAGCCGGAGGTCCAAATCAATGAAAGAAAGAGTATTCTGGTGAAGTTTTTCATGGTGATCGTAGAATTTTGATCAGTTCTATTTGACCTAGGCGTCTTGAAGGATTTTCAGGGAGACGTCTTCGACCATGCTTTCCACCTTGGCCTTGTACTCCAACATGTGCAGGGCCGTGAAATGGGCTTCCAGGTGAGCGAAGGTTTCCCACTTTTCCACAACCGTCACGACGTTTGCATTGGTTTCCTGAATGGGAATCTCGGTGGGGAAGTCCACCGTGGCGGAATATTCCACGCATCCCTCTTCCTCCAAGACCTTGGGTATGTTCGCCTTGAAGATTTCGAGGAACGCGTCGCGCTTGGAAGCTTGTACCGTGATGGATGCGATTACGTGGATCATTTTTGAAGGGATTGGGTGTTAAAGGTAAAGCGGTGGGTTGCTTGCCTTGGGATTTAAAAGCGAAAAAACGGAGACGAAAAGCTTGAAATCATTCCGCTGGATAAATTATCTGTTATGACCCATCGATAACCTTCTCTCCCTCCGGGGAAAGTCATTCATGTTTCCACAACGCTCGTACCAGATTATCGGCTTCATCGGCCTCTTTGCCGCCTGTTCCTTCTCGGCGGCCAAGGAAGGGGATATCCTTTTCATGGATGATTTCAACCGGGCGGATGCCGAGGTCGTGGGGAATGGCTGGATCACGAATGGGCCGGCTTCGCTTAAAGGCAAGGCACTCCATTTCCAATTGGATGAAGGGGAGTTCCGCCCGCGAGCCCGACGGACCTTTCCAAAGCCCGAGGGAGGATCCTTCAAGGTATCTTTCCTGTTCGACTGGCTGAGGAACAACGAGGGCAGTTGGAGCTTTTACGTGCAGCTGGGCAACGGCGCCGAGATGCCCAAGTCCCTGATCTACGAACGGGACTTGACCCAGGGCATTGGGGTGAACCTGGCTTGGGGCGGTCGCGACTTGGTGGGAGGCGAAGAACCCGGATCGTTCGGCTACTTCAAGGACAGGAAGTTCAACAAGCTGTTCATGGCTAATGATTCAAGGACGAAGGAAACCTTAGTGGATAACCCGGTGCTCACGCTGGAGGTCGATCTTGACGCAGGCACCTACGAGGTAACTTTCGACGGCAAGACTTATCGGGGTCTTCCCCTCGAGAACAAGGGGCCGATCGATACCATCCGGTTCGTTGCCACCGGATGCAGCAAGACGGGCTTTCTCAAAAGCTCGATCGACGACGTGGTCGTCGTTGAAGGAAGGCAACCGGTGCTTGCTACGTCCACTGGCGAAGCCGACGAGCCCGCTACCTCCGACCCTGAAGAGGTGGAAAAGAAACCGACGGGTCCGAGGATGCAGACCTCTGGGGAACTGGCTGGCGTTGATATCAAGACCTTCAAGGAACAGGTGGCGCCATTGATGGAGAGGCATTGCGTGGGTTGCCATGGCCCGGACAAACAGAAAGCGCGCCTGCGTTTCGACGGTGTACGGGGCTTTCAAATCTCGGATCGGCACCTTTGGACCATGATCCACGAGCAGCTTTCTCACGGCGAGATGCCGCCGGAGGACGAGCCCCAGCCGAGTTCGTCGGACAAGGCGAAGGCGCTGGCCTGGATCGTGAAGGAGCAACGGGCCTTGGGCGCGGGCAGCACACGCCGACTCAACCGTCGAGAATTTGGAAGCGCCTTGCGGGATCTCACTGGCCTGACCGTGGACTTTGCCTACAGCATCCCTGGGGACGGCAAGGTGAACGGTTTCGACACCGGGGCGGAAGCTCTCCAGGATGCGGCCGACTCGGTGAACCAAATAATGGAAGTCACTCGCCGCGCCGTGGACGGCATACGTTTTCTGGAGCCCGCCCCCGGCAAGACGCTCAGGGCGGACTTGGTGAACGTGGAGAAGGATCCGCACAAGCTCTTCGACTCATGGAAGGACGCGGGCGTAATCCCCGAGAAAACGCCCCGCATGGCAAGGCCTGGGCTTGGTGCCCTGATCGAGCCCAAGTGGCCGAAGGACCGCTCCAGCGGGATGTTCAGTGTTCCGCCGCCCTCCGATGGGCGAGGCTTGGTGCGGGTGAAATTCAGCGTGACGTCCTACTGCGCATTCCCGGAGGCGCCGAACCCGATTGCATGGGTCAAGATAGGTGGTCGCATGCTGGACCGTAGGGAGATCACCGGCCCGATGGATTTCGAATACCAGGTGCAGGTTGAGGACTCGATCATTGGGAAAAAGGGACTATCCATAGGGTTTACCCCGCGGGTTGAGATTGCCTATGGAGTCAAGGGCTTCG
Source organism: uncultured Opitutales bacterium (assembly GCA_963934405.1). GTDB lineage: Bacteria > Verrucomicrobiota > Verrucomicrobiia > Opitutales > Seribacteraceae. The sequence continues at coordinate 2,955 of CAWVZQ010000057.1, forward strand.
AGAACGAGGACAGGTCGAAGCCCCAGGACTTGCCGGATGGCGCCGGACTGTTCCGGCCGGCCTGGGACAAAAAGAAACTCAGAACCCCGGAGGAGCAACCCAGACCTTTCGTCGCCCTCAAGCAAGTCGAGCTGGAACCCGATTACGTTGCCGTCTGGCCGCCAGCCGAATGGAAAGTCGATCTTGGAGATCTCGGCGACAACGCCAAAAGCGCCGAGAAGCTGTTGGCCCTGTGGATGGAACGGGCCTACCGGCGACCAGTCAAGGCAACGGAGCGAAACCCCTTTTTCACCTTTTACCAAAAGCTACGCGGCGACGGCATGACTTTCGACGTCGCCCTCCGCTCGACCTTCCAGTCCGTTTTGATGAGCAGCCCTTTTCGCTATCTGAATTCCACCGCTCATGAGGACAAGGCCATTGCCGATCACGCGGTGGCCTCGCGCTTGAGCTTCATGTTGGTAGGTTCCCCTCCCGATTCCGAACTTCTTGAATTGGCGGCATCCGGCAAACTGCGTCGCCCTGAAGTTATCAAGGCTCAGTCGGACCGCCTTTTGAACGATCCTCGAAGCCATGACTCCTTTCTCCGTCCCTTCGTCACCCAATGGCTGGAGATGGAGCAACCGATTACCTTGGTGGATGACCGACGGGGGAAGGCAAGTTACCACTTCCGCCGCTATCTTGGGGACTCGATGCGCGAAGAAACCTTTTCCTATATCGCCCGTTTGTTCGCCGATGACCGACTGGCTCGTGAATTGATCTCGAGCGACTGGACCATGATGAACAATACTTTGGCCCGTCACTATGGTTATGACGGCATCAACGGCGGGCATCTGCGCAAAGTGAAGCTGCGCAAGGACGACAAGCGCGGTGGCGGTATCATGTCCCATGCCGGCATACAGTCCATGCTGACCTGGATGGGCGACAACTGGGTCATCTATCGCGGGGCATGGACCGCCCGGCATATCCTCGACGACCCGCCTCAGTTGCCGCCGCTGGAGGTGCCGGAACTCGACGCTACGGCGGGCGACAACAAGCACAAGACGGCCCGCGAGCTCATGATCCAGCATCGGGAGGATCCCAAGTGCAACGTTTGCCATACCAAGCTCGATCCAATTGGGTTCGCCTTCCAGAATTTCGACCTGAGCGGTCGCTGGCGTGAGGTGGAGCATGCGTCCTACCAAGTGGACGAGCTCGACGGGAAGATAGCTTGGCGGGGCAAGGGAAAGACGCGTTCCGTCGACACAGTGGGTGAATTGCCCGGGGGCGAGAAATACCGCAGCTATCATGAATTCAAGAAAGTGTTGGTGAAGGACTACCAACGGGACATGGTGCGGGGCCTGATGAAGAATTTCATGCTTTATGCGACCGGCCGGACGCCTGACGTCGATGACATGGCGGAGATCGACGAAATCATGAAACGGAATGCGGCCAAGGGCTACCCGCTCCGGAGGATGCTCTTGGCGGTCTTCCTGACGGAGGCGTTTCTTGCTCATTAAGGATGGAACCGTTGACTTTAACCCTATGCGTGAGCACGATGAGGAAAGCTGATTGAGAAAGGAAGGAATATGATCATGAAAAGAGGACGTTCTATGAGTCGCAGGGCGGTGTTGGGTGGCTTTGGGGCCACGCTGGCTTTGCCGTTCCTCGAGGGTTTGGGTGGCAAGACCTTGGCGGCCGGACTGAAGGGTAAGGATCCCGCTCGTTTCGCCTGTTTCTATATTCCGGGTGCCATCAGCCAATACAAGTGGTTCCCGGAGGACACCGGCATCGACTACACCATCGCTCCTTCGCACAAGCCGCTGACCCATCACCGTGACCAGTTTTCCGTGCTCACCGGCCTGTCCCACATCAAGGGGCGGATCAGCGGCCACGTCCACCCCTACAGTTGGTTGACGGGTCACAACATCAACCTGATCCCGGGCACCAAGACCAATACCATTTCGGTTGACCAGGTGGCCGCGAAGCATCTCGGACCGACCTACCTGAACTCCCTCGTGTTGTCGTGGACGAGCGGGGTGGGCGTGACCACGCTTTCCCGCAATTCTCTCGGGGTGGACATTCCGGCGACGGCTGACTACCGCAAGGTTTTCGAGCGACTCTTTCCTCCCGCGGACCGGGCGGAGATCAAGAAGAAGCAGGAGCGGTTGGCCCTCAACCGCAGTATTCTCGATACCGCCATGGGCAACGTGAAGGACGTCAAGCGCAAGCTGGGACGCATCGATCAGGAGCGGGTCGACCAGTACCTGCACTCGGTGCGCGAGGTCGAGAAACGCCTCATTCAAAAAGAGGAGATCCTGGAAGACGGGCGCCCCAAATTCGATGAATCCAAGGTGCGGTTGGAAAGGGAGGCCAAAAACAGTTTCCAGGAACACGTCGAGCTGATGACCGACTTGATCGTCCTGGCCTTTCAAACCGACATGACGCGAGTCGCCACCCAGTGTCTCGGCGGAGAAGCGGGCCCGAACTACGACGACTACAAGGTCTGGGCTAACAAGGCCGGAGCTCAGCAGCGCGGTACCCATGACGTCCACCACAAGGGGGGCGGCAACCGGGGCGCGGACAACCCCGACGTCATCGCCTTGAGTTTGCGGGACGAAATGCTTTGCGCGAGCATGGCCCGCTTCATGGACAAGCTGAAGGGCATCCGGGCATCCGAAGGCACCTTGCTCGACCATACCGCCATCCTCTTCGGCGGAGCCCAAACGGCCAGCCACGTCGGCTCAAGCTTTCCCACCATCCTCGCCGGCGGCAAGTCCTTGGGCTTCAAGCATGGCCAACACGTCAAGTGGTCGAAGGACAAGCGGCCCATGTCCGACCTTTACCTGACCATCCTGCAGCAGCTTGGCTGCCCGGTAAACTCGTTCAAGGAAAGCGCCGGCCCGATCGGCGACTTGCTGGTTTAGGCGTTCCGAGGATGGTTGTCGGCTATGCGAGGCGCCAAAGGTTGACTTGGCCCGCCATGTCCGCGGCGGCGAGCAGAGTACCATCGTGGTTCAGGGAAATGGCGTGTATCCAGTCCTTGAACTGCCCCCCACGGGGCTTGCCGAGTTCCTTGACCAGTTTGCCTTCGCGGAAGTCCCAGATGCGGATCACGGTGTCCCGCCCGCAGCTGAAGAGGTGTTTGCCATCGGGATGAAAGGCGAAGTCCGTCACGCCATAGCGGTGGACGGGATCCAGCTTCTTGCGTTGCTTGCCGTCCTTGGCGTCGAGAAGCCAGATGATGCCGTCGGCTTCCTCTCCCTTGCCTACCGCGATGGTTTCACCGTCGGGTGACCAGTCGAGGGCGGAAAGGTAGTGTTTCTTGTATTCCTCGGTAAGGTCCTTGAGCTCTTCGCCCTTTTCCAAGTCCCATAGCTTGATGGCTTGGCGCTGGGCGGAGTCGAAGACAAGCGGACGACGCTCGCTGATGACGCCCTTCTTGGTGTCCGCGTCATGGCAATCCATGCAATAGGATTGAAGCAGGGGAAGCACGTGCTTGTCGTAAGTTGCCAAGTCAGCGTTTGGTTCCGCGAGCAGGGCAGACGCCGCCAACAAGAAGCTCGAAGGGCTGAGTTTTCCGGCATTCATTTCACAATAACCACTGCTGGCTTGCTTGCAGCACGGGAACCATCGGTCTTTACGCCGACGGCAAAAAGGACGCGCAGCCCAGGTTGCAGTTTCCTTGCCGGGAGTGTCCACGCTGGGCCCGAAGCTTCACCGAGGACCTTGTTCCCATCGTGAAACAGAACCTTTTCGTAGTCTCCCTTGACGCTTGCGGACAAGACATGCTCCTCCTTGGCTGAGAGGTAACCACCGTAGCCGAGACCGCAGGCCCCGTTGCCTCCCCATTTTCCGTCGATTTTAGAGTAGGGATGCCTGGGTTCCGTAATTTTCAGATCCGTGCACGAAGAGTGATAAGCTCGCCATGACCAGGCCGCGTACTCGTCGGGAAGCCAAACGGGATACTTGGCCTCCTTGAGCTTTCCTTCCTTGGCCGGCGCGATTGGATTCCATGAGCCGATGGGGTCGAAGTCGCCAACCCAACCGTTCTCTCGAAAGGCTGGCTTGAGCTTAACCGGTTGGCCGAGAGGTGGCATTGTTTCGGGCATGCGGGCTCGGATACAGCGGTCCAGATAGAACATGAAGAAGTTGAACTTTGAGTAGATGCCGTGGCCGTGGCCGTAGGTCGTTGCTCGGCAACTCAGGTCGGCAGGCGAGTTCGGGTCCTTTTTGTAGGTCCGCGTCCCGGTCCTGAGGTCAGCCTTGGAAACTTCCCAGGCGAAAGGGAAGGGCACTTTTGCTGTCAGTTCGGGATACTGCCTGAGACGGTTGGGAAAGGAATCGCTCCAGGCAAGGACCCGTTCGGGTACCCGTTCGAACAGGTCGGCGCAGAGCCGTGAGCCGTTTTGCCCGAGCCAGCCGACGAGAGGAACTTGGGACAGTTCGGGTCGATTTAGCTTCTCACCTGCGTGATCGAGGTAACGCAGTAGCAAGCCCATGTCCTGTGATTCATGGCCGATCTTGTAGCGTCCGTTGCGCTTGTCGTTGACTCCGAGGTCGTACTCGAAAGGCCAAGGCACCGTGACTAGGGCGAAGTTCCAGAGGTCGGCCAACTCGCGAGGGTCGCCGCTGTGGAAGACAAAGGAGGCGAATACGCCTCGGACGGGTTTGTCTTCATCGGGCAAGTAAAGATGAATGCGGTCCTTGATCTCACGGACCTCGCTCCAGGTCGGCTTGTCGTCCAGCATGGACAAGGGAATCCAGCCCGGAGGGAATCTCTTGTCGGCCATGACCTGAGGGGCCCAAGCGATGAAGAGGAACGAAACAAGCAGGCTGGTTTTCATGACTGTTCACCTGAGTTTCTTAAATGATCCCTTGGAGGCAACGAAACAATAGAAAGTGCATGCAACTTCTTGCGACAGGTCCATGGCAAGCTCCTTGCCTCTCGCTGCAGCGTAGCGTACTTTCCCGGCTCATGTCCGGTTACCTTCCATTTGTTTTAGCGCTGAGCCTTTGGGTGTTTTCAGGTTGTGTAATATCTCCCATTGTCCCCCTGAAATCCGCCGAACTGGAAGACGTTTTTGATCTCCCAAAGCTTCAATCCATCGGCGACGCCATCACCAAGGCCCAAGAGGAGAAGCGCCTGCCGGGAGGTGTATTGTGGGTGGAGCGCAATGGTGTCCACTTCACCGAGGCGTACGGCAAAGCAAGCGTGGACCCCGTCCAGTCCCCGGCCCAGTCCGACACGATCTACGACGCCGCCTCGCTCACCAAGGTGGTCGCCACCACCACCGCCGTGCTACTGTTGCATGAGCGCGGCAACCTCAGTATCGATGACCCCGTCAACAAACACCTTCCCGAATTCACTGGGGATGGTCGCGACGCTGTCACCCTCCGCCATCTGCTCACTCACACCAGCGGACTGCGCCCGGACATCTCCCTCGCCGGATGGAACGGTCACGCCGAGTGCATCGCGAAGTGCGTAGCCGAGAAACTGCAATCCAAACCGGGCCAGAAGCTCAAGTACAGCGACATTAATTTTCAGTTGCTTGATGAGATCATTCGACGCGTCACCAAGCGCCGGCTCGACCTGTTTTGCGAAATGGAAATCTTTGGCCCCTTGAAGATGACTGACACGGGATACAACCCGCCTGCCGAGAAGCGTAACCGCGTTGCTCCCACGACGGTCAAGGACGGGAAGGCCTTGCAGGGCATCGTGCACGATCCGCGGGCCCGCAAGACGGAAGGTGTCGCCGGCCATGCCGGTCTTTTCACAACCGCGCCTGATCTCGCCCGCTTTGCCAGGATGTTGTTGCAGGAAGGGGAACTGGACGGCGTGCGCCTGTTTAAGCCCGAGACAGTGAAATTGATGACCACGGTACAAACGCCTTCCGGTCTTCCGCTCCGAGGCCTCGGATGGGACATTGATTCGGGATACTCCAGTCCTCGCGGCAGTATTTTTCCTCTAGGCTCCTATGGACACACTGGCTTTACAGGCACCTCCATCTGGATCGACCCGTTTTCCAAGACCTTCGTCATCTTTCTCTGCAACCGGGTGCATCCCACCGAGAATGGGGCCGGCGTGAGCCCGTTGCGACGTGTCATCGGGACACTCGCCGCCGAGGCGGTGAAGGGATATGATTTCGACGACGTGCCCGATGCCCTGCAGTCGCGGCATGGATCGCCAAAGAAAAGACCTTGAAGGGACGGAAGAACAAACCTTGCATTGCCGGCGGGTTCGCCTTGAGAAGGATGTTTCCGTACCCTATACCAAGGAAACCCCGATGACGGAACGAAAAACACAAAGGAACGATGAGATCAATTACGAGAAGGAGCAAGACATGAAGCGAGCAGGTTTGAGGTTGGTTTGGATGCGCGTTGCCACACTGATCTTGGCGGTGCCGGTGACGCTTGCCGCGAAACCGAAAACGCCGCCTGCCGCAGGTACGACCTTGCCGGCCGACATTGTATCGTTTGCCCCCGGTGAGGGGACCGCAGTTGCGCGGGACGGCAAACCCCTGGCCGTCATTGTTCTGCCGGCGGAACCTGCGGTCGACGAAACCCTTGCTGCCGAAGAATTACGCGAGCATCTGAAGCTCATTTCCGGGGCGGAGTTGCCGATTGTCCAAGGCAATTCTACTTCAGACACCACGCCGATCCGCATCGGTACGGCGGCTGGTTTCAATGCCGACAAACGCACCGAACAAATCGGCAGCGACGAAGCGTCCTACATGCTCGCAGTCGATGAAGACGGGATTAAACTCATTGGCCGTAGCCCGAAAGGCGCTTTGTTCGCGACTTACGAACTGCTGGAACGCTTGGGAGTCCGCTGGTACATGCCGGGCAAACTGGGCACGGTCATCCCGAAGGCAAAACATCTCGAGTTTGGCCACGGTGTGACCTTCAGGTCTCCGTCTTTCAGGAGCCGTTACATCACCTCATCCATGACACCGCCTTTCTCCAACAGGGTGCGTTTGGGTGGCGAGATGTTCCCTTCCGCGCACGGGATCAAATTGTCACCGCCACGCACCAAGGAAGACGGTCAGGAGTTGTATGCGCTGGTCAACGGCAAACGTCTCGGCAGTCAGCTCTGCGTGAGCAATCCGGAAGCTGTGAAACGCGCCGTAGCCTATGCCATCAACTTCTTCAAAAAACGCCCGGACCTCCCGTGGATCGGGATGGGGCCGAACGATGGTAGCGGATTCTGCGAATGCGAGAACTGTCGCGCCTTGGACTCAAACGAATGGGACTCCTACTCGTCTCATATGGCCACCACCGATCGATACGTCTGGTTCTTTAACCAAGTCGTGGCTGGGATTCATAAGGTGTATCCGGGTAAGAAACTCTGTTTCTACGCATACCACACCTACACTTTGCCCCCGCGCAAACATATGCCGGACAAACACATCGTTCCGGCGTTTGCCCCGATCTCATTGTGTCGTATTCACGGCATGTCGAACCCGGTTTGCCCGGACCGTTCATTCTACAAGAAAGTCATGATTGGTTGGGGTAAAGTCGTACCGGAGATTTTCGAACGCGGTTACTACTTCAACTTGGCGTGTCCCGGATTTCCGTTCAGCAAAGTTCATGCCGTGCGCGACGAGATTGTGGAAGCGCGGAAGGCTGGGGTAACCGGTTGGAAAGTCGAAGGCATTCCTTCGTGGGTAACTCACACGCCCACCACCTACGTCGCCTCCCGTCTGATGTGGGACGTTGACACTGACGTGGATGCCTTGCTTGACGACTTCTACGTGAAATTCTTCGGGGACGCTTCGAAATCCATGAAGGCGTACTTCGAGATGGTTGACCACGCATTCAGAGATACCGATACGCACACGGGTGGCAGCTTCTGTATGCCCAAAGCGTTCACGCCGGAACGTTTGGAGCTCGGGCGGAGAACTTTGACACGCGCCATGAAGGACGCGGGGCGCAACAACGTCTATGCCCGGCGCGTTGCGATGTTTGAACTAAATTTCCAGTTTTTGGAAGCCTTCATCGGCATGCTCGAGGCGCGTGATCAATTTGACTTCGCTTTGGCGAAAAAAGAACTGGATAACATGCGTGCGCTCAACGAAAAGCTGATCAGCTTTGACCTCAGCTATGCGGTGGTTCCCGAAGAACCTGTTGTTGTAGCCAAGGGCAAAAGAAAACCGCGCGCAATCCCAGCCATGCACGCGCGTACGTCCAGCGCCTACGTGAAACGGTTCTGGTCGGCTACGGTCGAAAGCGGTTACGAACGGGTGGTTGAACGCGGCGACCTGGTCTCAGGGTTGCCTGACGAATGGGGGTTCCTGGCGGATCTCACCGACGTCGGCGAATCTGCAGGCTGGTTTGCGGACGGCATCACGGGTGGGAACTGGCGGACGTTGCGAACCAAAACAGCGAGTTGGAGTGATCAGGGAATGCATTACTACAAAGGCGTGGGCTGGTATCGCACTACCGTGAGAATTCCAAAGCGATTCAAAGGTCGTAAATTATACCTGTGGTTTGGCGGGGTCGACGAACAGGCCAAGGTCTGGTTCAATGGCCAACTTCTGGGTGCCAGCGCGGATGCCGGTGAAGGATTGCCCGGCACAGCCGGCACATTCCTGCCGTTTGAATTCAACGTGACCAAAGAAGCCAGAGTCAGCGCCGACAACACCATTGTCGTCAAGGTCACCAACAAGAGACTCGATGAAGTAGGAACGGGCGGCATTGTATCGCCCGTGATGCTATGGTCGCCCAAAAGGTAACCCGGCTTTCCGCGACGATTATGGCCTGTGTTCGCTCGTTCAGGGCGTTGTACAGAGCGAATTATTTCGTACCAAGTAAGCACGCAATGAAGACACTGCTTTACATCCTGATCTTCGGTGTCGTCACCGTCGCGTGCAAATTCAGCGAGAGTGACGACAATTCGGCGGCGTTGCCCGACCT
>CAWVZQ010000058.1:0-11735 GCA_963934405.1 uncultured Opitutales bacterium
CATCTTGATAGTACTGAGTCGCCTGTTCAAAATTCCCGTCATGCATGGCAAGGTTGGCCAGATTATATAGACCGAATGGATGATGTTTTTTTGCGGATACGCTGGACCACTGCTTGGCTAAGGACAAGTTCACCGCGGAACCCGCTTCTCCAGCCCGCAAATATATGCCCAAAAGACCTTGAAAATAAGGAGATCCGGACTGAGCCTTTTCGATAATATCGGGATAAGTAAGAGTAGGACTCCACTTTTCTTCAAGATCCGCTGCAACTTTATAAGTAAAAGCCAATAGCAAAGCAGCTAGCCAAATCCATTTCCCCGAGCTAATATTTACTGAAACTTTCATTTATTCTTATAGAGTACAGGATAGAACGATACTGATCCAAGCTTGAAAACCTTCGAACGAGAAGACATATATATACTTTTCGCCACATGGTACGCATACCTTACTTTAGAAGTATTCTTTGCAGCATTTTTTGCGGCTTTATTGCAGTGGGGGATTCCAAAAAGAAAGAAACTTACAAGCACGAGGCAATTACCGTCGCCGCTCAACGCTTGGGGCAGATCGTGGAACGAGAACAACTGTTTCTTAAAAACTCCTCTTCGGCCAATAAACCCCTCAGCGAACAAGAACTCACCCGAAGAGCCCAACAAATACTATCCGCATACGAATCTTATCTCGAAGACAATCCTCGAGATGTTAACGGTCTCATACTTTATGGGAAGTTTCTTCGCCGCATGGGACAACCACGACATGCAACAGGGTTATTTCTTGAAGCAGACAAAATTGATCCTCGATTAGCGGTAGTTAAACAAAACATTGCAAATTATCTCGTTGAAGAAGGACGATTGGCCGATGCTTTGCCTTTCCTGTTGAAAGCAGTTGAGCTGGAACCAAAAGAACCGGTCTACCACCATCAACTCGGTACTTTTTTGTTTTTATTTAAGGAAGATTTATTGAGCTTGGGGATTGCATCAGTCCAGACCAATGACCGCAGCATGCATGAGGCGTTTCGATCAGCAAGCAAACTGGCCCCCGACAACTTCGAATACAAGTTGCGGTACGCCCAAAGCTTCTTCGACATTTCCGACCCGGACTGGGACAAAGCCTTGGGCGTTTGGCAAGATCTTCGAAATCAAGCCCGAGATCGCCCGGTCTCGGAGCGAGAATATCTTGCATTGGGAGAAGCCCGCGCCATGACCCAACTTGGCAGGGGAAAAGAAGCGGTTACCATTCTAAAGACCATTACCTCTCCCTCATTGCGAGCTACGAGAGAAAGCTTAATCAAGGAGCTTAAGGAATCGAATGCCACGGGTAAACCGTCACCTGAGAAATCGGCTGAACCGAAAAAGCAGGATAATCGCAATACACAACTCAGCCCACTCCCGAGCAAATTCATCGACGACAACTTGAGGCGCCTGAGGCATGTTTCCTCAAGACTTGAGGAGGAAAAACTTCTTCGAGACCTGCGAGCCGACGCGATTAGAGCCGATTACGACCAAAACGGCCAAGTACGGTTACGATTAACTAGCTTTACCGAGGTAGAACCAGTTCCCTCGTCAATACGGAATTCGGATACTCAACACCGATGAACACATTAGCAGTCCTAGAAGGTCTGCAACCACATTTCCTTGGTGCATTTACCGATGGCTGGCCCGACAAGTTGATTTTGTTCTTCGTCCTGGTCGCCAGTCTTAGCGTCCATGAATGGGCGCACGCAATAACTGCCGACAAACTAGGAGACCCCCTCCCTCGTGCCGAAGGTCGAGTGACGCTTAACCCAATAGCCCATGTCGACCCCATAGGCACCTTCCTCATACCTCTCACAGTTCTCTTTTTCAGTCCTGGCTTCTCCGTATTCGGCTGGGGCAAACCAGTTAGAGTTTCATTGCCAAATGAAAAAACTCGTGTTCGAGACGACCTTTTAATTACCGCCGCAGGGCCATTTTCCAACCTATGTATCGCCTTGGTGACTGCATGCATTGCAGGACTATTTCTCGATCTCGACGATGGAAATGCACAGATCGGTAAACTTGCGGAGACGATTATTACGCTAAATTGTTTACTGTTTGTATTTAACCTTATTCCAGTACCGCCCTTGGACGGTTCTCATTTTCTCAAACATGCAGTGCGGATGAAGGACGAAACATATGCCAAGCTTAGCTCCTATGGTTTTATAATCCTCCTCGTGCTGATAAATCTACCGGCGTTCCGACAAACATTTGGCACGGCGATTTTCTTTTGCTCAGGTTTTTTTATAGATTTGCAAGCGTCTATTAGGGAATTAGTTGCCTAGGTTGACGTTGGCGATTGAATCTTCCGTGAAAATCACTTTTAAACAAAACTATGCGACCAATCGGTGAATTTGATGACGAGGAAAGGGCTTCCACCTTTTCAGGATACCTCAACTACAAGGGAATCTCTTGTGAAGTTGAGGAAGATGACGAGGGAAAGTCATGGACCGTATGGGCTCATAACGAAGAAACGCTCGCCAAGGCGATTGCCGAAATACATGAATTTCGCCAAAAGCCGGACGCCTCCAAATACGCGGAACTTGCTCGCGAGGCTCAAAAACAAGAAAAGAAAGAACGCAAAATTGAGGAAAACAAAGCCAGTCGTTGGCGGCAAGAAACATTGAGAGACCGTTGGCAGGACAGAAATAGAAGGCCTGGAATCATGACCATAGCACTCATCATAACTTGTGCCGCCACATTTCTCGCTTCCAAGATGGGAGAAAACACGGAACCTGTAGGAGCTTTTTATATTTCAGAATACGTTCACCTCGGCGCCAAAGATGCCCCTGTATATCTTGCGGCAACGCAGACCGTTCTTCCCGAGGTGATGGAGGGTCAAGTTTGGCGATTAATCACGCCCATCTTCCTTCATTTTGGGTTCCTTCACATTCTATTCAACATGTTTTGGCTTCACGACTTGGGTAGCCTTATCGAAAACCGACGGGGGACGGGGCACTTTGTCGCTTTTATTCTATTGGCAGCAATTATATCGAACATTGCTCAGTATTGTGTATCCGGACCTAGCTTTGGAGGAATGTCGGGGGTAGTATATGCTCTGTTCGGTTATGTTTGGATGAAGGGGAAATTCGACCCTGGAGATGGAATTGAAATGAATCCGTCCACGGTCATTATTATGCTTGGTTGGTTCGTTCTCTGTTTTACTGGAATGTTCGGACATGTGGCCAACTGGGCCCACGCCGCAGGATTAGCCGTAGGTACACTATGGGGTTATGCTTCCGCTATGCGATGGACGGGCAATCGAGGGTAGGAGCAAGGTTCTTCCTTCTCTCTCGATTTTTCGGAATTCAGCTGCCCGGCTTCATTGGCGGAATAGCTTCTAGTTCAGGGGGAAGAGAGTCCGGTTCGTAGGTAGGAAAACTCATTTCTACGAGAGGGACAAAGGGAACCCCAAAGTCAGTCTTGCCTCCACTTCGGTCAACCAGTACCGCAACCGCACTCACTTCACAACCGATGCCTTGAACGATATCGAGAGCTTCACGAACCCGTCCGCCTCGGGTTACAACATCTTCAATTATTAATACGCGCTCGCTCCTCTCTAGTTTGAAATTTCGGCGGAGGGCTAGTTTGTCGTCTACCTTTTCGAGAAACAGGTAGCGTTTTTCCATCCGCCGCGCAATTTCCTGACCGAGAACGAGAGCACCCATGGCAGGCGCCACCACAACGTCGACCTCAAGATGGCCCATTTTAGCAATAAGCATCTCGCTGAGTCTGCTTACCTTGTCGAGATACTGGCATACCTGAGCGCATTGGAAAAAATGGCCGCTCCGCAGACCTGAGCGCAGAGTGAAATGGCCAGTCAATAGGGCTCCGGTTTCCTTGAAAATCGATAGCGCTTCCTCTTGCGAATTTTGCATGCATGGGAAGGTTTCAAGCCCTTCCAAAAAAGCAAACTTATTCGCTGCCGGCCGCCACCTCTAGGCGAAAGAAGTTCCATGTTGAATAGGTACCAGCCTCCCCACGAAAGGATTCGTCGTAAGCACAAAGAAGCTTACGCAGGTGATTAGCGTCGAGGCGGGTCATGCCGGTGGCGCCGATCGCTCTTAAATCCCTCAGTAGGGCAACGGCATCCTCGTGAAAGAACTTCCGAAGACTTTCCTCCGCTCGCAGTATTTCAAAACCGGCACGCTCAAAGGCATGGTTCCATTCTCGGGCATCCAGCCAAGACAGGGAAGTGATGCCCGGATGCAGTGATTCGAGTTCGCCCAAGGTGCCTTTGATGAAGAAAAGGCAGAGAACGCGTCCAGTCGGGGTGAGCAATTCACGCCATTGCTCCAAGGACTCTTTTGGGTTCTTGCACCATTGAAGGAGGCTGGCCGAATATAGTCGATCCACGCGGGAACTCGTTTCGGGAGACCAAGCATCGAGTTTCTCCCAGCGACACGCCGAGACGCGTTGTTGGCCTTCCGCCAGCATTGCAGGAGACAAGTCGGTAGCCGTAAGATCGACCCCGGTATTTGTGATAAACTGAGTAAAGAGGCCGGTGCCTGCGCCAAATTCAATAGCCGTCTTGCCCGAAAGGTTTAGTTCCAACCACTCGGATCCCCAATCCGCAAGTTCCGCCTGAATCTTTGCAGCGCCTTCATAACTGCCCGCTCGCTTATCAAAGCTAGACATGGGTTTTTTTGTTAAAAAGTAATTCTTCAAGCAAGTCCTCGAATCGATGACCAGCCTCCGGTAAAACTTTCGCCGTTGGAAAGAATTTCAGTAGACGGCTGGCGTCTAGAATGGGATCTTGGCCCCCGAGGAGGACTTCATGATATCGGCTCGAGATTGTTTCTTGATTCACGGCTTTCTCCAAAAGCAAATCCAGCCCCCAAGCTAAATCCTCGACAGGGTAGGGGAGATCCTTAGCATTTACCCCGAGATCGGCACGATCGTAGAAGTCATTTACCGTTGTAAGCGCATCTGTTCTCAAACCTCGCGCAGTGACTTTCAATTGTGTCTTGCTTACCTTCCCGCCACGATCAGCCTCACGGGGGAACTCGACAAAAGGAGAAAGCAGCACGAACCCTCGCTTGGCGGTAAAACGGTCTGGCCAAAGGAGCATAAGAAAGGCTCCCAATGAATGACCGACCAACCAATCGAAATCCTCTTCTATTTGGATCTTCGCCGTTGGGACAACTGCACGATGCTCTATCTCAGGAAAATGTTTCGACGCCTGTTCAAGTATGAGATCTGGTGAAATCGCCCAACCTCCTATCCATAAAACTTTCAATTTATTGCTCCGGCCAATCGTTCCGCAAGTCCATCGATAGAAAGTTCCGCTTTGTATGACATACGCAGTCGCGCAGCGCCTTCAGGCACGGTTGGAGGACGAATAGCGACCACCTTCAGACGATCACGTTCTAGATTCTCGGCTGCTCGCATGGCGAGATCGGCTTCGCCGACAAGAATGGGAACTACCGGAGAATCTCCCATAATGGTCTGGAGGCCTTGGATCTCTAACTCTTGCCTAAGAGCAGATGCAGATGCCCGCCAAATAGGCCGATCACACTCGAGGTTTTCTGCAATCTCAACGGCCTTGGAAGCAGCGGCGGCATTTGCGGGAGCAAGAAATGTCGAATAGACGTATTCAGCCGCAAAATTCTCAACAAGCCGTTTCACGGAAGTATTGCGAAATATTGTAAAAGCACCCTGAGACCCAAGTGCCTTTCCGAGTGTGCCTACGAGGACATCGACATGCTCAAGAACGCCTGCGTGCTCTGCAAGACCTGTGCCTTTAGGGCCGTACCAACCGAGAGCGTGGGCTTCGTCGAGAATCAAGACAAAGCCATATTTTTCTCGGAGATTGGCCAAAAAAATCAAGTCGGGACAATCGCCATCCATTCCGAAAATGGTCTCGGTCGCTACGAACATTGGTCGGTCGGTAATATTTTTACGCAATAGGCCTTCAAGCTCTACAAGATCAAGGTGTCGGTAGCGACTGAAGCGAGCCCCAGACGAAAGAACCCCAGCAAGCATGCTCTGGTGGACAAGACGGTCTGCAAATACATAGTCTCCCTTTTGAGGAAGCAGACCCAGCAAGGCCCGATTCGCAGCATAACCGGAATTCCATAGCATCACTTGATCGGCCGATACGGAATACCATGCGGCAATCCGATTTACCAATTCATCGTGAGGTGGGCGAAATCCAGTTACCAAAGGCGCGGCCGAGGCCGAACAACCGAAGCGACAAATCGCTTCTCGAGCTGCAGCCTTTACCTCAGGGTGAGAGGCAAGGCCAAGATAGTCATTGTCCGCAAGATTAAGAATGTCTCCATCGTTTCCCCAAGCACGAGTAATCCGAGTGAGCCCGGCCTCCTCTCGTTCCCTCAGCACCTCCTCGCTGCGCCGGTGGAGAAAGTCCTTCATGCTTGCTCCCACGGAAAGCTGGACTCGACGGGATCAAGATTTCCGTGCCTCTGCGTCGCCCAAACGGGTAAGATTTCGCGAGAGAGTCCCTGCTCGTTCGCGGAACGAGTTATCGCATCCAGCGAACGAGTTTCGTTCAACCATAGCCCGCAAGGGATTGCACAGTCCCCGAGGTGGGAAGCCAAAAGGCGAGCTTGGTTTAGCACGCCTAAACGATTTTCGACCACAAGGATTAAATAATCAACGGGTAGGCTCTTGGCGAAATCGAGCCAATCGAGCCCTTTCTCGTCGATGGGAGTGGCAAGTCCTCCCGCACCCTCAATCACTAGATTCTCACTTTGTTCGGAAAAAGATCGAGCCCTTGAAACAAGTTCCGAAAAATCCAATTCCTTGCCATCCATCTTGGCGGCTTCGACTGGCGCCAAGGGTTGGCGAAAGTTAAGTAGAGTATGAACCCCAAGACTTTCATTCCGGGCATTGACATAAGTGGCGTCAAGAGGTTCAGCCGAACCAGTTTCAATTGGTTTGACATAGCATGTAGAGCCTGCGGACGAAAGGTGGTGGGCAAGAAAGGCGGAAGCTACAGTCTTGCCGATACCCGTGTCGTTTCCTGAAACGAGAATGGCGAGAGACACAGTATTTTTTAGCCCGCCAAAATTGCCGGGCTGGTTGCCTCTCGACCCTGAGCGGCTCGAGCTTCGTCTGGATGAATGTTCCGGAGACCGAGTTTTTCGAGGAGAAGGGAGTCCTCGTCTTGACCAGGATTGGGAGTGGTTAGAAGTTTGTCGCCCAAGAAAATGCTGTTGGCTCCTGCGAGGAATGAAAGGGTTTGTAATTCTTCGCTCATTTCGGTTCGTCCTGCCGAGAGACGCACCATAGCTCGGGGCATAAGGATTCTTGCCGTGGCAATCATACGAACAAAGGCGATCCCATCGACCTGCTCTTGGTCTCCCATGGGAGTACCCTCCACGGCGACCAAAGAATTAATGGGCACGGACTCGGGCTGAGGGTCAAGATTCGCCAATTCAGCTAAAAGCCCAAGGCGGTCTTCCTTGCTCTCTCCCATGCCAAGGATGCCTCCGCAACACACTTCCATGCCCGCCTTTCTAACATTGGCTAAGGTCTCGAGACGATCATCGTAAGACCGAGTGGTGATAATCTCTTGATAAAACTCTCTAGATGTATCGAGGTTGTGGTTGTAGACAGAACAGCCCGCCTCCTTGAGACGAACAGCTTGCTCCTCTTCCATCATTCCAAGAGTGCAGCATACCTCCATCCCCATATCTCTAACGGCGGTAACCGTCTGCAACACGGATTCGTACTGCGGCCCATCCGGAACCTTGCGCCAAGCCGCTCCCATACAGAAACGAGTGGCGCCGGCTTCATGGGCCGCTCGAGCGTCACTAAGTATAGAGGCCGTATCTAGAAGCGTCTCAGATTCAACAAATGTATTGTAATGGGCGGACTGAGGACAATATTTGCAATCCTCGGGGCAAGCACCGGTCTTGATGGACTTGAGGGCACAGGACTGTACGCCCGAAGGGTCTTGATGCCGATGGTGAGCTTCCTGCGCTCGATAAATAAGCGTAGTAATCGGGAGATCGTAAATGGAACGAATTTCTTCAATGGTATAGCGAGTCATAGGATATTCTTGATGAAGCCTGCAGGTTTTTAAGGTAAATTAGCTTTAGTATGAAGTCGCCTCGATTGCTTCTAAGGCAGTAGAGCAAAGAAAGGAAATCTCTTCGTCGGAAATGACGATAGGAGGAACGAGTGGCAAAGAATTTCCAAGCGGGCGGAGCAAAAGACCTCGCCCACGAGCTTCGAGACACACATCCCTCGCAAATCGACTTTCATGAGGAAAGGATGCTCCGGATTCGGGACAAAGTTCCAAGCACGCGGTCAGACCCCGTTGCCGAATTCGACGAATACGAGGATGGTCCGAGAAAGTTTCACTTACGACACGACCAAAAACTTCTACGGTTTTCGCAACAGCTCCGGAGCTGATTCGATCTTCCAAAAGCTCGCAACTGCGCAATGCAACAGCTGCACCCAACGGGTTCGCCGTATAGGTGTGGCCATGATAGAAGGTCTTGTGCTCATGAAACGGACCCGTAAAGGAGTCAAACACTTCGTTGGTAGTCAAAGTGGCGGCCAAAGGAAGGTAACCTCCCGTGAGACCTTTAGCGAGGCAGAGAAAATCGGGCTGTACCCCTTCCGAGGCACAAACATAAGTTGATCCGAGGCGTCCAAATGCGACAAAGACCTCGTCGAGGATCAAGTGTGCACCAGCTTCACGGCAGAGGGCTTCGACCTTCCCCGCAAAACCCGGTGGTTGCTGCATCATACCGGCTGCCCCCTGTACCGAGGGCTCTAGAACAAGAGCGGCCACCCGTCCTTTTTCCTCTTGAAGAATCCGAGTCAGGGAATCGAGGCTCTCGGTATCGGTCGCATGCTGCACTTCCCCGCCACACTCTAAGCAGACGGGGGCCTTGAATCGACGAACGGGAAAAGACCAGCGCCGCCATGGTTCGGTAAAAGGTCCGTCCGCTCCTAGGGCCATTGTTCCGAAGGTATCCCCGTGATAACCCCCTTCCATGACAACAATGACAGACCGCTCGGATTGGCCCATCAATTGCCAATGCCGAAGCGATTGCTTCAGCGCCACCTCGACCGAAGTCGAGCCATTGTCCGAATAGAAGACTTTTTCCAAGCCTGAGGGTGAAGATTCCGCAAGCCGTTTGCTCAAGAGAGTGGCAGGATCATGGGCAAGCCCAAGGTAGGTGGAATGCGCAACGCGATCCAGTTGCTCGACAATGGCTTCGTTCAAGGCGGGCTCCCCATGTCCATGGACATTGGTCCAAGTAGATGCATTACCATCCAGATAGCGATTGCCTTCCCGATCAAACAGCCAGCAACCCTTACCTCGCGCGATGCTCAAGGGCCGCAACACTTCACGCTCCATGGTCTGGGCAAACGGATGCCACGCGTGCTCGCGATCCCATGCATCCCTTTCGGCACTCTCGGCAGAATCTGCCAAGGGTATCTGAAGTTCTGTTAAGGGAGGAATCATTTTCCCTTAACTTAACTAAATGCTTATGAAATGTTAAGCTAGAAGAATAAAATCTTTAACAAAAGTGCCGTCAGACCAACTAAGCCCAGTCGGCAAGGTCGCGAAAACCGTAATTCTCGCCTAACTTACTTCTTTAAACCGTCGACCTTAGCGAGAAACTTTTGAGGCTCTTTCTCGAACTTGGCTTTGCAGTTTCCGCAACAGAAGGCGACTGACTGACCCTTGTAGACAAATACCTGTGCTTTATCTATCGGCTTACCCGAGACGGGACATTTTTTGTTTACGGGATTGCCGGTTTTAACTTGCTTGTCGTCTTTCTTGACCTCCTTCTCGGACGATGCGGCTTCCGCTTCCCAACCGAGATTGATAACTGGTACAGCAGAGCGGAGCTTGACAAGTACCGTCCGAAGGCTTGCCTGTTTTGCTTCAACGCCAACATCTAGGTCGTCCTTAACGCCATCCAGTTTTCCCTTTGCCTTTGCAAAAGCGTCTGAGGGCTTGAAGTCCTTTAGCTTGGCACGGAAAGCACTAGGATCCTTATCGAATTTCCCTTTGCAATTGTCGCAACAGAACCCGACAGTTTGACCCTCTAGAACCGACTTTTTCGCCTTGTCCACATCTTTGCCGCTTACAGGACATTTTGCATTTACCAGTTCTCCTGAAGCCGCGGAAGAAGCGGTTTTCTTCAGTGCTTCTTCATGCTTGGCTACTTCCTTCTCTTTGCTTGTTCGGAATTGATCGACTTCGACTTTGAGCCGCTTTCGGTCAGCCTCCAGTTTGGCCAGTTCTTTGGCGTCGACAAAAGCACTTCGAAGATCAGCAGCCCCGGCTTTGGTGACTTCGGTTTGCCAGAGAAATATCTTCTTGAGTTTCTTAAGCTTCTTGAGATGAGCAATCCCTTTGTCGGAAACCTTCGTGCCATAGAGGTTCAAATATTCAAGATTCGCTAACTTTGCCACATGAGCCAATCCGTCATCGGAGACGGAGGTGTTCTCGAGATGAAGTCGAGTAACCTGAGTGCACTTGGCAACCTCGGCAAGACCGGCATTGGTCACTTTCGTTCGAGCAAGGTTGAGCCAAAGGAGTTGGGGCGATACACCGCCAAGCTTCTTGGTCTGCTCATCACCAAACTGCTCCCCGACATAAGAGGCGTTCACGTACAAGGCATTTGTATCTTGGGCGACAGGCATGGTGAGAATGCCCAAGTCTTTCAGGCCAGAAAGAGCTTTGGCATCAGCAGGCGGAAGCTTAGGTAGTTTGGGTTGCAGGACTGCAGTCGCAGATTCTTTCTTGCGAGGGGGATTCTTGAGGATGGCTTCGGCTCCCGTTCGAGCTTCCCCCTTGAGGTCGGAAACCTTTGAGTCAAAAGAGGCGCCGGCGAGTATCCAGGCCTCGAAGACTTTAAGTTCATCTTTAGTGACGGGGTTGTGAGGTTCATCCTTGTCGACGGGGGGCATCACATCGTCGTCATCCGTTGGGAGGGATATGCGATAATAGAGCTCACTGTCGTCAAGCTTGCCTTTGACGATGATTTTTGCTCCCGCTCCCTTCCCGCCTTTGAGAAGATCTTTCACGGTATGGAGCCGCAACTTGCCTTTATCCTTGGATTGCCCATGGCAATCGTAACACTTCGCGGCCAAAACGGGACGGATTACATCATCAAAAACTTTGGCCTTGTCAGGATTAGTCTCGGAAAACAAGTGAGATGAGACTACGACCAAACCCAAGACAGAGAACGTGAATGCTGTGATTGTTTTCATGTTTATTGAAAATCGAGTTAGGATATATTAATTGGATATGTGAAAAACCCCCCGACACTTCATCATTAGGCTTAAGTTGTAAAGACCTCAATGATGGTGGAGGTGGAAATAATTTTCGCGAAAGCTTGAAGAACAAAAGGGTGTGCATAATTATGTTGAGCATGAAAATCGACTGGAGCAAGGAGCTGTGGCTAAGTCTTCTATTTGTCTGTGTGGGGTTCACCATCTGGCCCTTGATGTGCTACTACGGTGGAAGAGCTCTAACGATTGAATATTTTCAGGACATGCACCTGAGAGACTGGGCGGAGAACCGAGTGTACGGCCCGCTGGCGGACGGTGGATTAAGATCTTTATCCAGATTGTTATTTTTACTCGGTCCTTATTTTACGATGCTGGGTTTGAGAATCCTACTCTACAAATTTAGCGGAAAGTAGGGCATTCCAAGTCCAAGCCTTACGAATGCTCTAAAATCCTTCGGGTATCATATTCTCTTGATGACGACAGAGATTCGCATAAGC